>JBNABE010000009.1:0-27863 GCA_049631945.1 Akkermansiaceae bacterium | reverse complement strand
CGGTAAAAGATAGAAATACTTCTTGGTTTTTTTAAAACTCAGCCCTCAGGCCGAGGGATACTCGATTACGATCATAGGTCCTGTTTTCCAGGTCAGAATCACTATCGGTCCAGTTGTATGAGCCAGTGAGATAAAAGACATCGTTCAACCTATATGAAAATCCAAGATACAGGTTTAATAGGTCGGTTTCAGCATCCGGAACTGGATCTATGGTCTCCGATCGCCCGTCCTGCATGTCCATCAGAATAACGTTGGCTCCAGCCTGCAATGAAAGATCAGGCGAAATCATGTAATCTGCTGACACACCAACTCGTAAGGTGCTGTTGTTGTCAAATGTGCGATCAGTGAAGCTCGTGCCGTAATCTTCAATACTGTAACGTGCAAATGAGCGTATGCTGAGCTGATCATTCATCCGTGTTCTTATGGCAGCTTCAGCAAATGGCGTGTTTTCATCTTCACCATCGGCTACATCTCGCAACTGAATTCCAGCTTTCACAGCTATGACAGAGGTGGGGCTAAACCGGTGCTCGTTACCGAGTGTGATAAATTGATTGGTGGAGTCACTTGCTGTGCCACTGGCATCAGTTTCACTGTAACGATAATCCAGAGTCCAGACTGTTTGATCTGAGGTGCGGTAGCGAAACTGGTTGTAGAGACTAAAAATCGTGCGATCGTTGTCAGACGCGGAACCTGCATCACCATACAAAACCTCGCGCAATTTCACTCCAGAGTAGGTGGCGAAATACCTCGTCCAACGGTAGCCGATTGCATTGTCAGTTTGATAATGAAAGTACTCTTCAAGCTGACGATCAGTAGAAAAGCCGTAGCTATAATCTGGCTCTAATTCATATGCCAAATAATTTCTACTGCTAAGGCGTAGCCTTTCGTTGATACGATGAGCCAAATTAACACCCAAGCGAGCTTGCGTATAGATATCATCAGAATTGGGAGCTTCGAGCGAATCGGTATAAAAATTACCTCCGAGTCGCGTGAATATATCCCAAGTTGTTTGGGGTGTTATGCTAACAAGAGATGCTCCTACGTAAGCGCTAATTGATGATACCTTATCATCGGCACCCTGCCCAGGTCCAGCTGTGGGTGTCACATTATCGTCATAGTTGTAAGAAATTCCAGCTGACCATGAGATGGGCGAGCTTTCCATTGCTTCATCGTTGGGAGCTATGTCGTATAGACCTTGCCCGTGAGCTGCCCCAGCGAGATTCAGGGTAGCAGCGGTAAGTAAATAAATTTTTTTCATGGTTTAGTAGTGGGGTTAGTGTCTACGAAATATGGGCACCATTAAATAGGCTCAGTGGCTTGCAAGGCTTACTGACAACTAGCAAGCACTCATTGTGCCTATTTGATACCGATACCTGACTTATCTAGGATCCTGATCGATCGTCGATTCTTGCGTCGTCAACTCGGGATTTGAAACCGTCGGAGGCTGCAGCCCGGGAGGGAAGAGCGGAAACCCGCCAGGGCCACCTGGAGTGGGCCCCACAGATCCTTGACCAGGGAAATCTAATGGATTGGTGGGAGTCGTCAATGTGTTGATGGGCGCAAAAGGCGGGGCCGCCAAAACTTCAAGGCCTCCACCGCCAGCAGCAGCAAACTTTGTGAGGATAGTTTGGACCTCAGCGATGGCGTCAGGTGCTACGGCAACAGCACATTGGCTAACAATGCCGACTTTTTCTGGGGCAACCTTCGTGGCGGCTTGGACAATTTCGGCAACTAGGTTCTTGTCTGCATTGGATGCTACGATAGCCGCTTTGATAATCTCACAGGCAGCAGCGTCATGCTGAGCAAGCTGGGATGAGACGATTTCAACGACTTTGCCGGGCTGGGCGGAAACACTTTGCTTGACTGTTTCAGCGACTAGGTCGGCATTTGTTTGTTCAGCTTGAGCTGAAATGATGAGCGATAGGATGACTGCTGAGCAGACCGTCTTTGCGAATACTTTCACTTGGTTGTCCTTTCTTAACTGGGGTTGTGTAAACCAGAACTAGATTGATCATGCGTTAGATTAACAACATGAATTATTCTGGATAAGCGGGTAGCGGGAATCGAACCCGCATAATCAGCTTGGAAGGCTGGAGCTTTACCATTAAGCTATACCCGCTCAGTAGGGATCATTTAATCCTAATTTCAGCACTCAAGCAAGTTTTAATTGAGCAATCACAATCAATCTTCAAAAAAAGAAGCGCCTAACAAAAATGTCAGTAATTATTTATATTAAATATTTATGACATACCTTAGCTGATACTAACAACTATATCGACAGTTTTCTCCGGACAAGCCTAGCAAGTATCTTCACAGACCTGTGGGATGATCCAAAAAACATACGTCCACACCAAAATGCGTCTTCAGGTGTCCCGACATAGCCCTCACCCCGAATACCTCGGTGGCGTAATGACCGCCATAGATGACATTGATACCCAGCTCCTCTGCCATCGAAAAACTCCAGTGCGGTCCCTCCCCCGTGATGAAGGTGTCAATCCCACATGAGGCAATGGCTTCGACTTCAGAACCTGCCCCTCCAGTAATCACCCCTACCTTACCAGCCGAGTCACCACCTCCATGGCACAAGTGAACTTTACCTGATACGGCCCCTTCCACCACGCATGCCAAATCAGTAAAGCTCATACTCATTTCCTGATACAAACCGAGCTGAATGCCCTTCCAGTCAAAAAACGTCTGGGCGCCATTCATACCAATCGCATCTGCCAACTGCTTATTATTTCCCCATACGGGATGTATATCTAGCGGGATATGCGCACTGTAAAGTGCCATACCCGCATCAAGGGCAAGCTTGATTTTTTTGTAGAAAGGCCCCGTCAAAGCCTGAGCTCCCTGCCAAAACATCCCATGATGGACCAATAACAAATCGACATCCTCTGCGATTGCTTTTTCAAAAACAGGCAAGGATGCATCCACGGCAGCTCCAATTTTTTCGACCTTACCGTGGTTTTCGATCTGCAATCCATTCATTGCCCCAGGATAATCAGGGATATCCCCCAGCCTGAGTTCACGATTGAGATAATCTGTCAGCTCACACAAATTTGCCATGCCAAGACACTACTCATTGAGCGGTATAATCCCATTCAAAAATAACGTGTTTTATCGCCTGAGCAAATGCTTCACGATGAGATATGAGAGGCACTCTGGTTTCTATGTTTAACCAAACTTATCGCTCTAGGAGTAGCTGTTTCCTTAGCAGATGCTCCAGCGTCTCACTGTCTTTAGTTTTGCCGTTCAACAAAACGGATCCTTTGATGAGCAGCTTGGGCAAAACTGGAGTATCTCTGGCTAGTGACGCATAATCAGTGATATTTTGCTGCAACACAGCCTCCACCCATGGGCCGTCAACCGCATTTAGTTTGTCTGGGTCGACCAAACTATATGCAATTGCTTCAGCAACTTCATACGGCTGCCGGCAACAATCAAAAAGATGCCGATGAAATTCCGCGAATACCTCCGGTTGCGCCTTCCATACTCTCAGCGAGAGTCTGGCTAGCTTGCAGGCATTGGGGTGATCTTTGAGACCCACTGGCATATGTAGATTGCAGCTTCGCTCCAGAGGAACTGCTAATACAATAACGGCGAACTGATCAGGATACTTCATCATCAGAGTATCAAGATAATCATGCGTCTCCAAACACGCCTCACAGGTATAATCAAAATATTTCACTATGACATGCTTGGCATCCGAACTACCCAAATGCGGTAGTGACTCTACGCGATAGGATTTGGCATCCCCCATGAAGGACACCAAACGCCCCGTTGCTGCTGCATGAATGTCAGTGCTTGCTGAATTGAAAGACTTCAACATATCCGTCGAAGATTTTTCCAAGCGATGTGTATCTGGGGCCGGTCCATAATGTTGAACGAGAGCCAAAATTCCGACCAACACCAAAGCGGGCAACAAAGTTCTTAATAAGCCATACCGCGGATACTGGCTTCCGGATGTTGCGACGAGGGCGATTAATCCAATGCCAATCCCTAGGCCATGCATCACCATACAATAGGGACATATCATATGCAGAATGAAGAACTGCAGGCCAATAAACCAGACGGCAGCTGCTAGCAACATCCATGCAAATAAGCACCTGAGCCAAATTACCCAATCACCTCGCATCCACAAACTGATGATCATCGCCAGATAGAGCAGGCATGAGAAAAAACTGACAGGAATGTAACCCATCACCATGGACCACTTACTACCTAGAACATTCGAACAACCGCTGCCAGACCCACACCCCACTAGCCCATCAATGTTACCCGTCCATTTTTGAATGGTAAGCCACAAACTGAGCAATAAAGCCGCCACAGACAATGCGAATAAAATCCATCTCGTTGCCGGTTTCATATATTGGTAATTTAGCAGATTCTATAACGATCTCTAAAGGTAGAGGTTCACTCAAAAGTTATTCCTTTCGGGTCGAGTTACCCTTCTCATCAAGCTGCACCCAATCATCACCTTCTTTACTGCGACGCCAAGCGTTAATGGCAAACAATAGAGTCAGCGCTAGAAAAAAAAGAGCGGATTCCATCAGAAAAGGACTCGTAATCCATGCAAGAAACATTCTTCCCAACTCCCCTGAAAAACCAGGCAAGTAAGCTGAGGCTGCGATGCCACCCAGGCAAACGAAGAAAAACACAATCAAAGCAGAACCTATCAAGATATGTTTCTTATTTTCCTCCATCGGATTGATTGGGCTCAGCTTTCACCTCTCATGCAAATCCAACAATACATATTGCATACACAAGTGCCTGAACATGTCAGTGTTTTGCTTGGGTTCGTTCACAGAGAGTTCTCTGAAACGCTCTTTGCTGGAACGCTCTTTGGGAACACCTCGTAATGCCTAAAAGTACCGGGAACAGGGGTCGAACCTGCACGCCCAAAGGGCACTAGATCCTAAATCTAGCGTGTCTACCAATTCCACCATCCCGGCTTGAGGCACGCAGAACCTATGAGACTAATCTCATCATGGCAATCGCTTTCTTTACCAAAATTCAGCGATCAAATGACATTCAAAGCCTGATCCATCGCTTCGAGCGTAGCATCAATTTCATCATCACCATGAGCTACGCTAATAAAGCCTGTCTCGTATGGGCTAGGTGCCATGTAAATACCTTGATCAAGCATCGATGTGAAAAATTTACGAAACGACGCTGAATCTGCAGTCATCACACTATCGAGATTTACAATCTCTCGATCGGTGAAAAACAGACAAAACATCGATCCAATACGATTAAATTGATAATTTAAACCTTTGCGCTCAAGCATCGATCGCAAGCCTGCTTCAAGCCTCGCACCCAAATGCTCTAACTTGCCGTAGCCATCGATACGCTCCATCTCAGCTAATTGAGCAAGTCCTGCCGCCATCGCAAGTGGGTTACCACTCAATGTGCCTGCCTGATACACCGGGCCATCAGGGGCAAGATGATCCATCACCTCTGCCCTGCCACCAAAAGCTCCCACAGGCAGACCCCCACCTATAACCTTGCCCAGCGCAGTCAAATCCGGAGTTATCCCCTCAAGCTCTTGGACCCCGCCCTTGGCTACCCGAAAGCCGGTCATGACTTCATCAAAAATAAAAAGGGAGCCATACTCAGACGTTATATCGCGCAAGCCCTGCAAATAACCTTCTCGGGGAAAAATAAGACCCGCATTCGCAGGATAACTCTCCACGATCACAGCCGCAATTTGATCCCCCATCGCCTCGAAAACAGCGCGCACTTTCTCAATATCATTGTAGGGAAGAGTAATCGTCTCAGCTGCAAATGCTGATGGGATACCCGCGGAGTCCGGCTCACCATGAGTAAGCGCCCCAGATCCTGCCGCGACCAACAGGCTGTCAACATGACCGTGGTAGCATCCCTCAAACTTAATCACCTTATCCCTGCCAGTGTAACCACGAGCCAGGCGAACCGCGCTCATCGTTGCCTCAGTTCCAGAATTGACCATTCTTACCTTCTCTACCGATGGCACCCAATCGACAATCAACCGAGCCATATCAACCTCATAAGGGTTGGGGATACCAAATGAGACGCCCTCTTTTGCCGCCTTATTGACAGCTGCAATCACACATTCAGGCGCGTGTCCCAAAATTGCAGGCCCCCACGTGCCGACATAATCGATCATCCAATTGCCATCAACATCCTCAATACGGCAACCTTTTGCCCGCTTAACAAAAAAAGGCTCCCCATCAACGTTGCGGAAAGCTCGCACCGGCGAGTTGACTCCACCGGGGATTAATTCTTTGGCAGCTTTGAAGAGTTTCGTAGAATTTTCGTTTTTTTTCATGCTTTGTCTCGTTCAGATTGAACAACCTCTGCCGTTTACCCCATGCAGGCACAACCTGCTTTGTGAAAGCTTATCTGGCAAGGCGTCAAACCATAATGCGTTTCATACAATCGGCAAGTCATCATAAGCGCAGCTCCAGTAATAGTAGTCAGGCACATCAAAAGTTGCCAAAGACGACCGCGACCAATCAGTTTTTATCGGCTTCCAAAACATATTCCAAAAGCATACTTTGCAGTAGCAGATAAAATCTATTTCGATAATAGGCACTCTTTAGCACGGGATCAGCATCATCTAGCTCATTACTATCGCCAAGCTCCTCTACATCATATCTTGCGTGCATAGACAAACGCACCTGATTGATCGCTCCATACCATTGCTCTGCTTCAGCTGGGGCAATAAAAATAGCAGGCTCGTTGCTCACGCGTGCTTTTTGTATGCTGCCAGCAACGGTCTTTGTTTGCCCTCGAAAGTTCTCTTCCAGATCGGGGACAACATACTCATTCCACTCACTATCCTGATCCATCAAATCTGCGAGAGACGCCGCAAGGTATTTAGGACGATCCTCATCTGAGCTAATCAACTCTAGCTCTTGCCAATCTATTTCAGACTCAGGGATGATACAAAGCCCTCCATCAAGTGTCGGCAAAATCTTCATTCCGCTTTTTCCATCGTGGTTTGAAGTTGTAGGCTGTGGAGCTGCTGAACATAAAGTTCAGCTTTTTCTCGAACCCCAGTCCAAACGACAGAACGCCCCTGCAGGTGAACCTCCATCATCAAAGCTTCCGCTTTTGTTTGATCATACCCAAAAACCTTTTTGAAAACCATGGTTACATATCCCTGCAGATTAACAGGATCATTCAAAACAACAACATTCCATGGCAAATCAGGCTGCTTCTGTGTTTGCTGTTTTTTTTGAGTATCGGGTGTCGTGTTTGACATACCTGCATTCAATTAATGTGAAATATAACCTATTAGATCACGCTGTAACCTGTCGAAGAAAAAACTCATATTGAAATATTATTTGAGCTATCATGATGGTCATGAGTGGCATTCCATGTCTAGGAATGCACGCCCCAAGGCCTTGCAGACGTCCCCTGCCAGCAATGAATGAACACTCTCCTCACCATGACTAATGGCCAACTCAGCAGCTCGGCCCGCTAACCAAGCACCCATACGCGCTGCATCTTGAGGCCCTAGACCCTGGGCCAAAAGTGAACTAATAATACCGGTCAGCACATCACCCTGACCACCACTGGCCATACCAGCGTTTCCAGTTGCGTTAAAATATACCGGTGAACCAGAGCGCGCTATCAAGCTGTGGGCTCCCTTCAACAATAAGGTTGTTCGCTCATAACGTTGAGTGAAGGCCCTAGCGATATCAACTCGATCCAACCCAGCCCACTCTGGAAATAGCCGCACCAATTCTCCGGGATGAGGGGTAAGAATAAAATGCGGAGCCATCCATTGCTCCGTATCAGCATCTGCGATGCGATTCAATCCATCTGCATCAATCACAACAGGCACACTCATACGCTCTAGAAGCTGAAAAAAACCATCATCAGACTCTTCACTACCCTGCCCAAGACCAGGGCCTATGGCAAAGGTATCGAATTCGGCTGGATTGATTTCTGCAAGAGACGAAATCGGCCTCAGCATAACCTCTGCCGGCAGCATCGGAGCGAGTAATGGGTAAGTAGCCTGATCAGCAAATAAAGTCACCAAACCAGCACCAGAACGAAGCGCCCCCGTGGCGCACAATACCGCCGCACCGAGCATACCAGGAGAACCTGCCAGAATACCAACGCGCCCAGCATCGCCTTTGTGATAATCATGATTTCGTCGCGGCAGCATACCTTGTAACTCATGCACATCATTAAGGCAAAGATCACCACCCTGTGGAACAGGGAGCTCGTCGAGTGGAATACGCTCTATCGAACCCGTATAATTCACGGCTGATGAGGCAAACAACCCCAGTTTGGGCACACCTATTGTCAATGTCAGGTCAGCCTTCACTGCCCCCTCATAGACTTCTCCCGTATCCCCATTGATCCCAGAGGGAATATCCATCGCCACTATCTGTGCGTATTGTGAACTTCTCATCTCATTGATCCACGTAGCCAATTCTGCTATGGGTGCCCGCAATGGACCCTGAGCACCAATACCCAACAAGCCATCTAACAAAACTACAGGGTGAGTGACCTTAGGGCCGGTCAAAGGCTCGTTCACTGGACAATTCCCCAGCTCACGAATTTTCTTACGAGGCAATGCTCCAAGCTCAGCGCTTTTATGCAAACAACGTATACCGACTTTCCAGCCTGCAGCTGCCAAGTATCGGATGGCAACCAGTGCGTCACCACCATTGTTACCAGATCCAATGCAGGCTATGGCCGTTCCTGGATGCGAAAAGCGACGCATGATTGCATGGGCAACACCTTGGCCGGCTTTCTCCATTAAACCCTCCGGTGTAGCTCCATTTTTAAAAGCCAGTTCCTCAAGCTGCCTCATTTCTGCACATCTTAAATTCCCCATAAATGTGACTTATTTAAGCACAAAGCAGCATCATAACGAATAGCAATTTTACATCAATGGCTGTAAAAAAAGCGAGCTATCAACAAAAAATGCCGGCAAGTTGAGGAACTTGCCAGCATGCTCGATATTGAATGAACTTCAGTATACTCTACTTTTTATTCACTAATTTTTCCAAGCTTTTGACCACACCGACATCTTCAAGCGTTGTCATATTACCCGTGGCTTTCCCTGTAGCTACCAACTCCTTGAGTAAGCGGCGCATGATCTTTCCTGACCGAGTTTTGGGCAATGCAGGGGTAAAGTAGACATCGTCTGGCTTCGCGATGGCTCCAATCACTTTACCAACGTGGTTGCGGACCTCTTTGAGTAGTGCATCTGTTCCATCAACCCCTGTTTTGAGGGTTACAAACGCAACGACCGCTTGGCCTTTAATCTCATGTGGGCGACCAACCACTGCAGCCTCCGCAACAGCTTTGTGTGCTACGAGCGCGCTTTCCACCTCAGCCGTACCTAAACGATGCCCGGACACGTTAAGCACATCATCAAGGCGACCAACAATCCAGAAGTTACCCTTGCGATCACGACGAGCTCCATCTCCTGCAGTATACATTCCAGGATAATCACTCCAGTAGGTGTCTTTGTAGCGTTTTTTATCACGGTAAATAGTGCGCAGCATACTTGGCCATGGCTTACGGATCACCAGCCTGCCACCTTCATTAGCCTTACACTCCTGTCCCGTCTCATCGAGAATCGCAGCGTCTACCCCGAAGAATGGCACAGTTGCAGTGCCTGGCTTGATAGGAGTACAGCCTGGGATAGGAGAAATCATAATTGAGCCAGTCTCGGTCTGCCACCAAGTATCAACAATCGGGCAACGGCCACCACCGATTTTATTATAATACCACATCCATGCCTCCGGGTTAATCGGTTCACCCACTGTTCCCAGAAGACGAAGTGAGGACAAATCATGCTTATCAACTAATTCATCCCCCGCTTTGATGAATGCGCGAATCGCAGTGGGTGCGGTATAGAAGATAGTCACCCCGTATTCCTCAATGATCTGCCAGAAACGAGAAAAATCGGGGAAGTTGGGAGCGCCCTCATACATCACTTGAGTGACACCATTAAGCATCGGGCCATAGGTGATGTAAGAATGCCCCGTGATCCAGCCAACATCGGCCGTACACCAATAGACATCATCATCACGCATGTCGAAAATGTATTTACAGGTCGCATAAGTGTTTACCATATAGCCACCCGTAGTGTGCAATATCCCCTTAGGCTTACCCGTCGAGCCTGAGGTGTAGAGAATGAACAAAGGGTGCTCGCTATCAAAGAACTTAGGCTTGTGTGTGCCTGGCACCTTCGCTGTCTCATCATGCCACCAAACGTCACGCCCACGCTTCATTTTGACTTTATTATCAGTGCGTTTAAGCACGATAACTTTTTTGACAAACTTATCGCGCTTCAGTGCCTCATCGACATTAGACTTCAGATCAATGACACTGCCACGACGCCAGCCACCGTCAGCAGTAATCACACAGCTTGCTTCTGAGTCGTCAAGACGGTCTTTGATTGATTCCGCAGAAAAGCCTCCAAATACTATCGAGTGAACTGCTCCGATACGTGCGCAAGCAAGCATAGCAATACTAGCCTCAGGCACCATGGGCATATAGATAAGCACACGGTCTTTTGATTTGACCCCATTCGCCTCAAGTACGTTAGCAAAACGACACACCTCACGCTGGAGCTGACTGTATGTGATAGTGCGTTTATCCCCAGGCTCACCTTCCCAGAGAAATGCAGCCTTGTTACCGCGTCCTTCATCAACATGACGATCAACACAGTTTACACAGACGTTAGTCTTACCTCCCACAAACCACTTGGCATACGGAGCCTTCCAGTCCAGCACCTTGCCCCACTTCTTACCCCATTGTAATTCTTTAGCTTCTCGAGCCCAAAAAATATGAGGCTTCTCCACAGACTCTTTGTGCATGCGCTTGTACTGCGCCATGCTGGATATTCGTGCTTTTTTAGAGAATTCTTTCGACGGCTTAAATTCGCGATCTTCGCTAAGATGGCTTTCAATATTTTTACTCATAATAGGCTAGTCTGGGTTGCTATGATTCACAAAACCTAGACAGCTATTGAACAGAGGACAATCTACTTTTTACGTCGGCGAGATACTTTTTTAGCCACACGTTTAAATGGATGTCTTGATGATTTGTGGCTCGCTGTTTTAGTTGCCGCTGCTCTACCTTGCTTGCGAGTTGTCTTGCGAGCAGTTTTCCTAGCATCTTTACTCCCTGTCTTACGAGCTGCCTTGCGAGGAATACGCCTTCGAGTCGCCCTAGACACATCATCAGGCACCTTTCGCTGCGGCGGATTTTGACCAAGAGCCTCAATCTCTGACTCATCCAAATGACGCCAGCGACCGGCATCGAGTCCAGCATCTTGCAAGGTGCCAATACGGATGCGCACTAATTTAGTCACTTTGAGATGCAGTGCATCAAACATATAACGAATTTGACGTTTCAACCCTGTTTCTAACACCACTTTGACTCGCCGTGGAGAAATACGGCGCACCGACTTAGCCTTAGCCTTACCCTCAGGAGTATGAACCCCCTTCACCAGCTGATCCATCACCTCATTGGCAAATGCTTGGTTGAGTGTCACAAGATACTCCTTCTCCACCTTATGGCCTGGGTGAGTTAGCTTTAGGGCCAGATCACCATCATTGGTGAGCACCAGTAAACCTTCGGAATCTTTATCGAGACGACCAACGTTTTTGAGATGCTGGAGCTTTGGAGGCAAAATATCATAAATTGTCCCCCTGCCCAGCTCATCCTGAGCCGTACAAACAAGGCCTGCTGGCTTATTGAGCAGAATCACCTCTGTGCTTCGCGGACTGACAGGCTTGCGGCCCACACGTACCGTGTCGTCTGGCCCAACCTTAGTAGCTGGGTTTTCACAGCGACTGTTATTGACAAAAATCTTCCCCTCTTGAATGAGCACGTCACACGCGCGGCGCGATCCAACACCACATGAGGCGAGATATTTATTGAGCCGCGTGCCATTAGCTTGCTGTGACATAGTAGTAGTGGGTACAGTTGGGGATAGAGGGTTTTGTCGATGTAGTAGAGGCAAAGAAAACCCGCCCGATGATTTTCATGGGGCGGGTTGAAATATGTTGTAGCGATAATTTCCGCTTAAGCTTCGGGCTTTGTTTTAGGAAGACCAATTGGGCTCTTTCCTTTTTGCCATTGACCGCGCTCCTTGAGTAATTTGATGCGCTCGAAACGCTTAAGGACAGAACGCTTGCCGCCGGCTCCACCGGATGCTTTAAGTGATGAATGTTTAGACATAGCTTTTGGGTTGTGCTGTGTGGTTTACAATGAAGATTAACGCTTGGAGAACTGGAACTTCTTGCGAGCGCCAGGCTGACCGTATTTCTTACGCTCTTTCTGGCGAGGATCACGGCGCATTAGTCCGGCTTCCTTCAGCGCGGGGCGAAGTTCTTCGTCCTGGTCACAGAGTGCACGTGAAATAGCCAATCGGATAGCGCCAACTTGTCCGGCGATCCCTCCACCTTTAACGGAGACTTTGACATCGAATTTGTTGACAAGCTTGGCCTTTTGGAATGGCTCAAGAACTGAATTTTGTAGTGTTACTGTTGGCACATACTCCTCGAAAGGACGATTGTTAACAGTAATTCTTCCGCTTCCAGCAGTGACCCAAGCACGGGCAACTGAGGATTTACGGCGACCTGTGGCGGTATAAGTAGTAGCTTCGCTCATGAAAATAATTGGGTAAGATGTTGATATAGTGACTTGGTAGCTTGCAATTACTTGATTTCGTGCACCTCAGGCTGTTGAGCATCATGTGAGTGATCAGGGCCGACCACGACTTTGAGCTTTTTGAAAATCGCGTCACCAAGCTTGTTGTGTGGAACCATTCCGCGAATAGCACGCTCGAGTAATAATTCTGGACGGCGGGCGCGAACCTGTTTGGGTGTCTCGACTTTCTGGTTACCTACGTAGCCAGTGTAACGAGTGTAGATTTTCTCACCCTCTTTGTTGCCAGTGAGAACAACTTTTTCAGCATTGGTGATAATAACAAAGTCACCCGTATCAACGTGGGGGGTGAAAATTGTTTTGTTTTTACCGCGCAGTAAGTTGGCGGCTTCAACAGCGACTTGACCGAGCACCTTATCTTGGGCATCGATCACATACCATTTACGCTCAACATCTTGAGCTTTGGCTGAAAAAGTTTTCATTGATTGTTTGTGTTTGTTATTGGTGTCTTGAGTGGCTCACAGAGGAACAATTCAAGTCGGCTTCCCAGGATGAAATAATTCATCCACCTCACATCGAGGGGCGCGCAAACTAGGAGCGAGCCAATGACATGTCAACCCAAATCTCGCCGAATCTGTGGGCTTTATCAGAATTCAAGGCCTCTAAGCAGACCTAATGGGGTAATTGACAAATTCACATAGGTTAAGCATGATTAGCTTTGTGCAAGAATCGGAGGAGAATTTAGATCAGGCAAGCAACCTATCCAGCAAGCTTACTTTTAAAGAAAAGCTCTGGGAAATCATCTTTGAAGCTGAAACTCCGTCTGGTAAATTTTTTGATGTGGCTCTGCTGTGGGTGATTGGCGCGTCTGTATTAGCCGTCATGCTAGAGAGTGTTGAATCAATCGATCAGCGCTACCATAGCCTATTGGCTACCGCTGAATGGGTTTTCACCATCATCTTCACAGTCGAATACTTCTTACGTATTTGGCTCGTTCGTCGTCCTTGGGGGTATATTTTTAGTTTCTATGGCATCGTAGACCTTCTTTCGTGCCTACCCAGCTACATCGCCTTAGCCTTTGGCGGCGGGACTCCATACGCAGTCATTCGTCTGTTACGCCTCTTGCGAATGTTCCGTGTGTTGAAAATGATATCCCACGTACGTGGAGCAAATACCATTATGCGTGGCCTTGCCGCATCGAGAGCGAAGATTACTGTGTTTTTCTTTGCTGTTCTGATTCTGGCAATGATTGCCGGTACACTTATGTTTATCGTGGAGGGGAGCCAAGAGGGCACCGCTTTCACCAACATCCCTGTCAGCATCTACTACTCCATCGTCACCATCACTACGCTCGGCTTTGGTGATATCACACCAGATACCGCGCTCGGGCAGTTTTTCACCTCTATCATGGTGCTCGCCGGCTACGCCATCATCGCGGTTCCCACCGGCATTGTAACCAGTGACATGATTCGCGTTGCGATGCGTCCGGATGAAACAACTGACGCTTGTCCTGGCTGCGGCATCCATGGCCACTTACCTGATGCCTCATACTGCCGTAAATGCGGTGAGCCCCTCGAAACAAAAGAATCAGAGCGGAAAAGCTGACAAAAGAAGCTCAATCAAGTTTTTAAATTCCCCCATGGGGTGACATATGCTTAGTTTAAATATGTGGGTTTGGTCTAAGCTATCAGGAATTCAATGGATGGATGCGTGGGAAGATCGCTTTCATGGCAATCCCAATACTGTGATCACTCGCCTCAAAACCAACAAAACGGTTCGTGTGGAAGTCTACACCGAGAGCGAAAATGAGGCTCAGAGTATCAAAAAACAATTCGGTGGAAGCATTCGTAAACTCGTTCACAAAAACTGGGCTGCACTTACAGAACCATCGAATGCCCCCATCAAAATCAGAAGCTCCATCATCATTACGGGCTTACGAGACGATGATGCACGCGACAAAATAGCGAAAGAATTTCCCGGCAGGCACATTATACAGATCCCCGCTGACATGGCTTTTGGCACTGGTGATCATGCCACCACATCAACCTGTATGCGATTGCTCGTCGACATCGCGAAAGAGCGCTCATTATCAGACTGGGACCTGCTTGACCTCGGCACGGGCACAGGTGTGATCGCTATCGCCGCACGTATGCTTGGAGCTCACCACTGCGAAGGCATGGATTTTGACCCGCAAGCAATCAAAGTAGCCCGGCGCAATGTGCGGCGCAATCAAGTCAGCCTAGTCAAGATGTCAGAGGTTGACGTCCTCGATTGGCAGCCAACGCGTAAATGGCCTGTGGTCGTCGCAAACCTTTTTTCCACGATTTTACAGCAAGCGTTTCCCACAATTGCTGAGGCCATGGAAGATAAAGGAGATATTATCGTCTCCGGCATTCTCTATGAGCAATGGGAGCAAACCCAAGCCATCGCGCAGAAGTCAGGCCTCCACTTCACTCAAATTATTCGCAAAGGTAAATGGATGACGGCGCGCGGAAGCCTAAAATCATAGTCTGAGGGTAATAAATCACGCTTCCTTCGCACCATTTGGCTTGCATCGGGAGAATTATCATATACCCCATCTGCATCATCTCGCAGGGAGATGTGCTGTGAAAATCACTGTTACTCCCTCTGTGGGTGTACCTATTAATTTTTTTTAAACATACAGCACCATGGATTCCATCTCATCACGCGTCAACAAAGTCGCCCCCTCCCTCACCCTCTCAGTCACCAACCAAGCCAAAGCCATGAAAGCTCGTGGCGAGGAAGTTTATGGATTGGCTGGTGGAGAGCCCGATCAGGATACTCCTGACTTCATCAAGCAAGCAGCCATCCAAGCCCTCAACGACGGTAAAACAAAATACACACCTGCAGCGGGCATTCCTGAGCTCAGGGAAGCAATTGCCAACAAACTGAATACAGAAAACGGAGTCGAATATGATCCACGGCAAGTAGTTGTTAACTCGGGTGCCAAACAGTCTTGCTTCAACGCTATTTTAGCAGTCTGCGAAGAGGGTGACGAAGTCATTATCCCCTCTCCTTATTGGGTAAGCTATCCAGAAATGGTTCGCCTTGCAGGCGCCGAGCCTGTCTTCGTCGAAACCACAGCGGAAAACAACTGGAAGATTACACCAGAACAGTTTGAAGAAAACATGACTGGTCGCACCAAGATGATCATTCTCAACACTCCTGGCAACCCGACCGGATCTGTCTACAGTGCTGACGAATTGCGCGCTCTTGGTGAAGTAGCCCTCTATGAGGACATCATCATCCTCGCTGACGAAATTTACGAGCACCTCGTATATGGTGAGACCAAGCACACCAGCATCGCATCTCTGAGCAAAGATCTTTATGACCTCACCATCACCGTGAATGGCTTCTCCAAAGCCTACTCTATGACGGGCTGGCGGGTTGGCTACACTGCAGCTCCGAAGCCAATTGCCGAGGCCATATCGAAAATTCAGGGTCACACTACTTCCAATGCAACAACCTTTGCTCAGTACGGAGCGCTTGCCGCCCTCGAAGGAGGCAAGGACTTCATCAAAGATCTCAATGCTGAGTATGATGTCCGCCGCCAGTTCGTCTACGGTCGCTTGAGCGCCATCCCCAATATCAAAGTCACTGAGCCCCAAGGCGCATTCTACTGCCTTGTGGATACAGAACAAATTGGCATCAAATCAGTCAACCTCTGTGACAAGCTACTCAATCGCTACCGAGTAGCTGCCGTACCTGGCATTGCCTTTGGCCATGACAACAGCATTCGCCTAAGCTACTGCACCACGCTAGACGTGCTCAATGAGGGCCTGGCTCGATTTGAAGAATTCTGCAAAGCTCACTAATTCGAGCTGAGCTATATTCACATCAAAGCAGATCAACAATTACGCGTCACACCCACCAGTGTGGCGCGTTTTTTGTTCGCCGACTGCCATCTCAATCATAATTGACATGGTCTAAGGTCAATCCGTCTGCTGGCGCGCAGAATGGAGCCCTACCGTGCGGCAGAGACGAACTTTGATCCAACAATCTTTCAAGATCGTCCAGCCGCAAGCGACCTTGGGCTGCATACACAACAGAACCCGTCAACAATCTCGCCATTTTATATAGAAAGCCACTCCCGGAAAATATGATTCTATAACCCATATCAGTCGTAGTTAGCTCACATTGACTCAACACTCTGACATAATCGGTATCCTCTGTTTCATTTCCTCTCTTAGCAGAAAAAGCTTGGAAACTATGTTCGCCCCTGAGCAAATTTAATGCCTTTATCAACGAGTCTGCATCAAGTTGTCGTGGCAAATGCCATGTTAAACCGGCACTTAAAGGTGGCAGTACTGGTGCCAGGCACAAATCATACGTGTAGGTCTTGGTGACAGCATCAAAGCGGGCATGGAAATCCTTCGATGCTTCCTCGCAGTCCATCACTCGAATCGTTGCTGGCAACTTGCTGTTCACCGCTGGCACCCAATTATATGCATTCATACTCATGCCCTCAGGCACATCAAAGTGCACCACCTGACCTAGTGCATGCACTCCTGTGTCTGTTCTCCCTGAGCCATGAATACGCACACTTTGCTTCGCCACTTCGGATATAGCTTTCTCTAAATAATCTTGAACGGTCATCCCACTAGGCTGAGTTGCCCACCCCTCAAAGGGCCGCCCATCATAAGCTAACGTCATTTTTACTCGCACAGCCCAATACTAGACAGACTTGTAAAAAGAAACAACCCCACCTTATGCAAGATGGGGTTGTTTATTAAAAAGCTGATCAGACAACCGATTGTTTACTGCCCGCGTCCAAACACTACCGTATAAATTGTTTTAATAATGATAATGGCATCCAGCATCAAGCTGTGTTTCTGCACATAATAAAGATCATAATAGAGTTTTTCCAAAGTGTCTTGATCACTCGCACCGTATGAATAATTCACCTGCGCCCAACCCGTGATGCCTGGCTTTACCGCATGCCTAAAATGATAGTACGGAAACTTAGCTTCGTAGCCCTTCACCAATGCTGACCACTCCGCTCTTGGGCCTACCAAACTGACATCCCCCTTAAGAATATTGAAAAATTGCGGCAACTCGTCGATACGTGTTTTCCTCAAAAACTTACCAATCGGCGTTAACCGTGAATCATTTTTCTCAGTATACATCGAGCCCTCTTCTGACCTCACCTTCATCGTGCGAAACTTATATAAAGTGAAAGGAACCTCCCTATGCCCAATACGCTCCTGCTTAAATATGGCAGGGCCTGGATTGGTCAGTTTGACCAGTAGAGCTGTTACCAGCATCAATGGCCAAAAGACAGCAATGCCGATCAAGCCAAAAGCAATGTCAAAAGCTCGCTTGATTCGCTCATAGGTGTTGTTGTGCGTGGTAAAGCCTCCTTTCAAAGCCCAACCCATGTTCACCTCTCGCGGTGACACCATTTTAAGATAATTTGTCAGGTAAGCATCATAAGAACAAACATTGTTACCATTGAACTGAGCGACAGCCAACCTCTTCACCAAATTATAGGGCATCTGATCAGGCGAATAGGTCAATACATAGTTCTCAACATAGCGACCATGCATCGAGGATTGAAAGTTCATCTTTTCGATCGATTCTAAAATCGGAGAATCAGGATCATCTTCTATCAAATGCTCACCGACATCAGAATCGAAGGGATCTATCACAATCACTTCGTGACTGACATCATCTCGCTGTATCCGTTGGTAGAGATCCTGCGCAGCCCAACCTTTACCTATGATACAAAACGCATTACCACGCTGGTATGTCAACTTAGCCTTTCCGAGAATGAATCGATAGGCCATCGATAGTATAGGAAAGACGATCAAAGGAACCGCCACTACGAAACGAGCTGAATTCAGATTAAAACCGTAACTAATAACCGAATAGATTAGAAAAAAGACGACCACAAAAACAACCGTCGAGACAATGATGTGCTCACTGATGAATCGAAAGTTTTTGGTATTAGTTCTGTAGTTGTAACCACCGACTAGGGCTACCCCTAGAATACTCCCCATTTCAATGACCAGAAGCACCCTTCTGCTAACAGTGGTCAATATGTCCTCATCGTATCGAATGTAATTTCCGATGATGAAAATAGCGGCAATCAACAAGATATCAAAAACGAGTAAAGCAGCAGGATAAACATGGCGAACAATATCTCGCTTCCAATGCAAAACAGCACCCTGCTTGTGCTTGTCAGCATCATCAAAAATGGAGCCCATTGCCATGTCTGACGTGTCGTCGAGTGACACAAAGGCTGCCGCATCAGTAGAATTATCGACTTTTATGTTATCGGTGTTAAGGGGAGGAGCAACCATCAATCTGTGTGTGTTTAAGGTATCCGAAGAGATACAGGGTATTGTTTAACTAAAATAAATATTAAAAAAATATTAACGAGTCAATATTTTTATAAAAAATCTAGTCGCGGCTGAACATTATAGCATATTGGCCTGCTCTTGTAAAATCTGGTTGATCTCACGCGCCTTCTCTAGGTCTCCGATCTCGCCATAGGCCCTCATTAAAATTCGCAGAAAATCTAGGCGATACGTTCCTGATATCTTATCGAGATGTTTCTCAATTTTTAAAATAATCTCGGCCCAGCGCTGCTTTTCGGCCAGGACCAAGCACTGGAATTTGAGATTACTGCCAAGAGGCACTTCATCAATTTTTGCAATAATATCGAGCAAAACTAATGCCTGCCGCCAACTTGGGTCACGGGAGAGGGACATTTTAAAATCACTACCAATGGGCTTGCGGGTGTATTGAAGTGCTACATGTTCAATGACCCTCAATGAATGGGCTTGATGCGCCGTCGCAAGACGGAAATGAAAATCGGCTACATCGCCTTTCCCCTTTTTCCATGCGTTAAGCCCCAACAAGATGTGTCCCGTAGCCACTCCCCTCCCCTCGATGAGAGCTTCACGAATATGGGCTTCCGGAATGTTACTGATATATAGGGTAAATTGTCCAATTTGAGCCGGCACCACCTCCGCAACAGCTAATGCCTTGTCGAAAGCGTGGAGCGTCCTCAAGTATTCCGATGGATCATCTTTCTGAAATAACGTGCGACCGAGTAGCAGGTAGGACTGCGCCATGATTGGTCTCAGATCGGCATCGTCTGGTTTAAGGGCTATTTTTTTCTCCATCAAGGATGTGAATTCTAACAGTTTTTCCTCAATTAATGCCAACTTACCCCCTGCGTCAGACAAAATACTTAAAGCATCGAGATTTACTTTGAGGTAATCCTCTTTATTCACATCATCTGAATCAAGACTTGTGAGAGTATCAAGCACCGCTTCCCTTGCGTTGAGTTTTTCATTATTTCGCAAATAAATGCTTCCTCGCAACACACCCATCCGATAGTCCGTAACACCCAATTCATTAAGTATTTCCAAGGCTGCCGTTGGGCGGTCGGCGCGGTAATAGACATTCACTAACTGCATTTTCATGCGTTTGATTTCTTCTGGATTTGCACTTAAGTTGATTGCCTTTTTGATATGCTCAATCGCTCGAGGTACATTTCCACGGCCTCTGGATCGATCAGAAAGCAAAGCCGTTGCCGACCAAAGATGAGTGCGGGGCGAGTCCAGTTGAGTCGTCAAAAGCTGCTGCAGCATATCTCGTCGTGGATTATTGCCCATTTCATTAGCCGCCATCATCGCTGCAAAAAGCATCTGCTCATCTTTCTGATACGCGTTGACCGCAAGAAGCTTGCCAGCCATAAAATCTGCTTTCTTATGATTACCCACCTGGAGCGCAGTCATTATTGACTTTCGATAAGGCTTGTAGAAATCCTTCTCGCTCATGCTATTGGCTAAAAAAAGCGTCGAAAAAATCCACATCAGCAATAGAATCATCGGAGTGGCAAAGGCAAGATGCTTCCACGCTCTCGTGGTCAACCAAAACATGGCCACGTCAATCAGAGATTGAAACGGAGCAAGCAAAAAGCCAAAGCGCTTGCGCAAACGCCGTCCTAGCTCATCTGGAATCAGGCGGGATAATTGCCAAATAACAAAAACAGGAAATCGAGTCACCAGTACCCAAAGGTAACGAACAATCGATATATGCCTCAGCTTGGCAAGCCTGTATTGACCGTATGGGTTGTTCATCATTCTATCTCAAGCGCACTATTATTTGTTCTGGCTTTGGCTGGCAATTGCTCTTCTGATCTGCTCACGGAAATCAACATACATAAGCCTGATTTGCTGCTTGGTTGCCTCATTCAATGGGAGAGGATTGGATACCATGCATTGTGTTTGATACAGGGTGCGACGGTCTTGGTCGTAGGAATCACCAAACGGAGGGGTCATCTGACTTGGTTGCAAACGATAAACCAACATCGACAGATCGTGCTTTGCCGGCTTTGGCACCACGGGGTTGCCCAAATGATCGCAATTACTGCATAAAATGAAACCAGCATCACCATTGGGTGTGAGCATATCGGTCTGCGAGGCTTGCCATTCAAACGCGGGTAGGGTCCTCAGAATTTTTTCATCTACCAGCTGCCAACCTACCTTGTAGTAGCATCGCTTGACGTCATGCCATTCGTGAAATGGGTAATCCAAAGAAAAAGTAACCGTCAGACCATTGTATTTAAGTCGCCATGTGCTGGAAAATGCTCCCCAGACATTCATGATTTCGCGTCTCTCCGTGTCGTAACTAACCAGCTCCCAGCCATCCCTGTCGGGAACGAATGAATTCTCCCCGAGTTTTGTGAGCCCATCTTCGTCATACATGAATTCCATCTTAGTGACAGCTTGACGATGGTAAATAACCACCGCCTCCATTGCGATCAGTGAGCTCAACATCAATACGAGCACAACAAATGAAACTCGGCCAATCTGAACCGGTCTTAGAGAGACAAAGTAAGCCAACATACGACCAAGCTCAATGTGAGATACCCACGTCCAAAACCTTGCCAGTGGGCTTTTGGCTCGCCTAATCATATCACTATCGACCACATCTTTCTTGGCGCGCGAATAGAGGAATACAACCAACGCATCAGTGCAAAGCACTAAGAAGATAGCCATTATAAATGATATGAAATGGTATATCCCAACATAGGCACCATCCAGTAAATCTAAACCGTAGCGGATCTTAACGTTGATCACCAAGTAGATGCGCAGAATATTCAACACCCAAGTCGATACCAAGGACATCAAAAATACGACGATACAATGGGATAAGCGTCGATTCCTAGCCACACAGATGACAGCAGCACAAGCCACCACACTCACCAAGGAAACCCAACCACTGCAAATATGATCAATACGAAAGTCATGACTAGGCAGGCCGAGGGTATTCCCTTGCACCACATGAATAGTACCTCCATAGTCGAGCATTTTTGATGCTGTCGAGACACTTACGTTCTCCATCCATGTCATGATACGCAGCGTCATCTGATAGGGTGGTCGAAGAAAGATTACCAGCAACAGCCACAAGCCCAGAAGGTTTTCTACTTTTCTAAATGAGGAGAGATATAGTGCTGCCGTTGCCATCACAGCCAACCAGCCCATAGTCGCAGCATAGGGCACATAGTAGAGTAGCCCAAACAGAATCATGATGATGCCTGGAATAAAAGTGAACCACAAAGCCCAGCGAGGCGCATAGGTTTGAGCAACTGGGGCTCGCCTCCAACGCAAGACAAACATCACAGCTATCACCAAAGCCAGTAATGGCCATAACTTATAGCTATCTCTCTCTTGCAACACAGAGAAATAATTCTGCAGCATTGGTAGCCACAGCACTGCCGCCAAGCCCGTCACTACCCAGGCTTTCCATTGGCTCTGTTTCTTATTGTCTGCTGTCATTATCTGATCGGTAATACACTGAACATCTGACTTACTTGGCCTTTTGAATAGCTAACTTACGATGCTGTGCTGCGATTCCTGATTGCCCAATAGCTGCATAAGCCTTGGCGAGCAATTCATGAACAGCTGCTTGGTCTGAAGCCTTCGACAAACATCTCTCAAGCGAAACTATCGCCCCCTGCCATTGCTCATAATGCACCTGCACCTCACCAAGCCGGTGATACAAATCAGCATGATAAATAGCATCACAGGTCCTGAGAGCCTTCTTAATCATTTGCTCAACCCTCGAGTAATCTGGGCTAGCTTCTGCCAGCAACACTTGGGTCAAATGAAGAATAGCCTCTGCATTTTGAAGGTCTGACTCCACTGCTTGCTCCAGCAGCTTACGCCTGTCTTTAGTTGCTGCTGGATCCAGTGTCGCCAATGAAATGTTAACCTGCGACCGAGACTTGGCGCCTTGGGAAGCTTTCGATGTGGATAAGACCTCTTGGAGAATGCTCTTCACTCGCTCTTTTTGGCTTGGATCTTTCTCGGCTATATAAGATAGGGCCTCGATAGCTGACTCACAGCTCGGCTGTGCTCGCACTACCAGCTCAAGCTCGTCGAGCATCTTGCCAAAGCCCGTAGACGCACCAGATGGAAGATCTTTGAAGGCCTCGATTGCCCTATTGTAATGATAGGCCATCCTCAATGCCCTCACCTGCTGTGCTGGTGAGGCTTTTTGCGATGATACTAGCTCACCCCTGTTCGCTCGATTGGTTGAGAACCTCGCCTCTAGAATTTGTAAGGCATTGTCTGCAACCTCATACCTCTTCAAAATAATCGCGCTCAGGATATAAGTGATTCTTCCAGAAATGTCCGCTCCCCTGCTATGCCTTGTTGTTCTGCCCAGTGTATCAAATAGGTAGAGCATTCTGTCCTTCAGCTCCAAATCATTGCCCTTCATAGCAAGCACATGAGCCAGCGCGACATGCAGCTCTGGATGTGGCTCGTCCTCGTGAGCAACCGCATTCATCAGCACCTCTACCGCCTGATTGCGCTTCCCCTGTGAGACCAAGGTTGCAGCCCATAATGGATAAGGTTTTTTCAACTCTGGATTGAGCGCCACTGCGTGAGATAGATGAAGTTGAATACTGGCAGTTTCTTCATCCTCCGGCAGGGCCAAAATGTTATCACCTCTCTTATCAAGCCCTGGAAACTTCCAGATGAAGTCGGCATTAAAGTGAGCCAGCTTGTGATTCGCAACCCAGAGGTGGGCTTTACCATATCCCAGCGGATTTTCCGCAGAATCTCCAAGTCTTGCTAGGTTAAACATCATCACCCAAGCCTGTTTGTCGTCACCTTCAATGACCAGCGATAGAGCTTTCTTGTATCGTTGTTCTGGGCTCCCCACCAGCTTCTTCACCGTTGTTTTGTAACGGCTCTCTTCTTTGATCAGCATGTTGGCGAGCACCATAACGATCACCGAAGAAGAAATGATTAAAAGAAGAGACCAGTAGGTAGACCTATAGAGCTTTAGGTGCCTTTGGAGGTTTTTTCTTTTTCTCTTACTACGAGACATTGAGCGAGATTACTTAATATATATTAAATATCAACCATGAAATATGATTGAAAATGGGCATAATGCATCGCCAGCACGCATCGACATAAAGATAGCTAACAAACTAATACTCAGATTCATTTGTCATCAAATTGGCTACGCGCGCGGCGTTGGTATTGGCATCAAAATACTCCATACCGAAGCTCTGCGCAAGCCCCCCTCTTCGATCACATTCACCGGCTTGCGAAGCCTCTGCAATGGCTGTCTTTAGAGCATCAACATCACCTGGCCGAACGAGCCAGCCCCCGCCACTTTCTGATACCCACTGGCCAATGGAGCTGGTCGCTGAACCAATAAAAATCACCGGCCGCCCTGCCGCAAACACACCTTGAAGTTTCGAAGGCACCATCGTGCCATCCCACTCTGGCCGCAGAGACACTAAATGCACATCCGCGCTGGCGAGATGCACATCCAAATCTTCGGAATCTACGTAATCGTTCAGTTCCACGGGAGCATTAGGGTGAGTGCTGACAAAAGCATCTACTTCAGAACGACGCTTACCACCTCCAAAAAACGCAAAACAAACATGCTTACTCCTGCATATGTCATCACTGGCTAAACCTGACGCCACCTCAAGTATCTCATCAAACAAATGCCCGAGGCCCATATTACCGGAATACATCACCACAAGATCATCTTCTTTCCAGCCTCGCCTATTGCGCAGCGACATCACTCGCTGTGGCTGAGCTTGCATCGACCTTGATCCACTCCAAAGGGGCACCCATGGGCTTATTTTCACCGAGCCCATGTAGCATGCAACGCGTTTTGCCATGTCTGGGCCCAGAGAAATCACCTCACTACAGCGCTGACCACCAAAACCCCAACGTGCGAAAGCTGCCAGCAAACGATGAAGCACACTTCCAGACTTAAGCATGCCATGAGCGACCATGACATCTGGATACAAATCCATCACCCAATGAGAATGGCTACAGCCGTGCATTTTTGAAAACACTCGCGCCAATATTGACAAATACGGAGGCGTCGTCAGAGCAACAACCTTATCGGGCTTATGGGACAAGCCAGCTAAAGCCAACACTACTCCGACATAGAAACTCACATAATCGACTAACTTACCAATAAAGGTGCCTCGTCCAAATGAAGTCGCCCCGACACGAACCACCTTAACTCCGTCCTGCTGAAGCTCCTCGGCTCTCTTGAGCTCTTCATTGTCGGCTCCCTTTGAAGCATAGCCTCCCTTGGCGCAGATCACCGTCACCTCATGTCCTGCCGCGACGATGTCCTGCACCACTCGCTCTAGCATGATTCCCGTTGGCGCCGCATCGGGAGGATAATACTGGTTTAAAAAAACAAAATTCATACTGCTTTGCTGTGGATGACTATCATGTCATGCCTAAATTGTAATTACCCCAACTAAACAAAAACCCCCAGAGGAAAAACCACTGGGGGTGTTAATATAAGTCAAATTCTCTTATTTGTTTGTTTTGTATCTACCATCGCCGCGAAGCAGCCAACCAAGAATGGGGAATAGCCGCTCTGCGTATTAGTAATCCCAGCCATTGGGCCGTGACTCATACCACTTCGCTAATGACCTCACCGACTGCTCAATACTTCGCTGAGGCTCCCAGCCGAGTATCTCTTTTGCTTTACGATTGTCTGCAACCGCAATGTTAGCATCACCACCGCGGCGCTCACCGACCGACTTCTCAAGCTCAACCTCCATGATGCGCTCCACCTCGGTGACAATTTCATAGACCGAGTTGCCCGTGCCCGTGCCTAGATTAAACACATCGCTCTCGCCACCCGATTCAAGGTAGTCCAACGCCTTAATGTGCGCATCCACCAGATCTTCCACGTTAATATAATCTCTTATTGGGGAGCCATCAGGCGTATCCACCTCGGTATAGTTCAGCACAAAAGGAGCAATGCCCATGGTCGCCCGCACCGCATTTTGCATCAGATGAAATGAAGGCTTCTTTGAATCACCAAAGAGCGAGTCATCCGAGGCACCGCAGATATTAAAGTAGCGCATCTTGACACTGCGCAGGCCGAACAACTTGCCATACCAGTCGATCACCCGCTCCGCCATCGCCTTGGACTCTCCATATGGGCTGGTTGGAGCATTTTGTGGATGCGTTTCAGAGATCACCTCATGCTCAGGGTTGCCGTAGGTCGCACAGGTCGAAGAAAACACCAGCTTATCAACACCGGCATCTTTCATCGCATCCATCAGCGACACCACACCACCGACATTATTATCAAAATAGAGCTCCGGGCTTTGTTCAGACTCTCCGACATTGCACAAAGCGGCGAAATGCATCACCGCGTCGATCCCAGGCTCAGAGTCAAACACCGAGCCGATCTCCGTGCGAATGTCATTCTTATAGTACTTAAACTTTCTCTCACCGAATTCTTTGCGCAGTATCTCCATTGGCTGCAAAAAACCCCTGACACACGAGTCAACACCCACCACTTCCATACCTGCCTCGAGCAATCGACGCGCTGCCAGAGAACCAATGTAGCCTCCTGTTCCTGTTACTAAAATTTTCATATTAACCTTCTTGTTTTACCTAATGCTTTCGAGCTAACTCTGCCCTTTTCTCTGCCCGTTTCATTTCGATCATCGTCTCATACATCATCTGTAGCCGACAATACACCAAGCCTGGATAACCATCGAGAAACCCGAGTTTCACGATATAGAGATAGAAAAACTTAAACCAAGGGCGGCATGGCATACGCACGAATAATGACTTCATTGCGCGCTTCTTGACCATGGCATCACCAGAAAATAAATCTCCGATTGAACAACGCCCCATATTTTCCGCTGAGTCCACCTCCTGAGATGAATAAACATTATGCTTAGCCAGCCAGTCATCGATGCCTTTCGAGAAATTGTAATGATCGTAGGGCGTATGAATATGCCCCACACCACGTGTCGCCGTATCTTCCTTCTGGCCATGCCCCGCCTTCATAAAGCGCACCTCACCGATCTTAAGCAAACGAACCTGCGGATAGGGATACTGGGTGCAGTGCTTGATCCACTTGCCGAGGAATATAATTTTATTCGGCACGAAGTATGCGCTATGCACATCTTCCTTAATGACTCGCTCACAATCTTTACGTAGCGCCTCATTGAATCGCTCATCCGCATCGAGGTGAAACACCCAAGGATGGGCAAACTTGATCTCATCCAAAGCGTGATTGCGCTGCGAGCCAAAGTCATCAAAAGGTCGCTGAAAAATCCTCGCCCCCATCTCCTTGGCAATCTCACAAGTGTCATCATCACTCAAAGAATCTAATACTACCACATCATCACACCACGCAACCGACTCAAGGCAATCGCGGATATTGCCTTGTTCGTTTTTAGTAAGGATGAGGATGGAGAACATTACTTAAAAAGAAGATTAGATTGTAGCGTATCAGTGAGATAATCACTAACTCAATTTTTGCGTAAGCGCAGCAGCCTTCACATTAGCAGCGATGTGCTTGGGGTTAAACATGGAGCACAGTACCACACTATTGGGAAAATCCTGCCAGAGCTTCTGCAGAACCTCAGTAGGTGATAAATCCTGACGCTGTCTGAAGGGAGAAAAGAAAATATTAGCTGCGTTGCGTCGTTGCTCAAGTGTCCTGCCGTAATGCGCAGCCTCCGGTGAATTGTTAAATTGCAAAATATCAAAGCGATCAAAAACCGACTCATGCACATCGGCTGTGTCCCAGTCAAAGGCGAGCCCCCATGCCTTGATCTTGCCCTGCTGTTTTAATTCCTCCGCCTTGGCTGCTAAATCATCCATACGCTCGATGGCGCCAGTTGGCTCATGCACCATGAGCACATCGAGATACTCACAACGTAGCGCGCG
>JBNABE010000008.1:0-28199 GCA_049631945.1 Akkermansiaceae bacterium | reverse complement strand
TCGCTACTTGTGAGCTTTTTCATCGAGTCAGGTTGAAGCATGAACAGCACGCTAAGACATGGATTCTTGAGACTCAGATCAGCCCTGCCAGCTCGCTCGATGCTGTATGGATCGCCAGAGTATCCAGCGCAGTAGATCGTTTCTCCTGTCGAGTCGCCACCGCTTCCAAACTTGCCGAGAATGATCTGCACCAAGCCTCTTGCCTCTGGATTGAAGTTTGCGATCGCCTCATTCGGTTGTCCTGTCAAAGCGATGCCGAGTGCCTGCTCGGTCGTCTCTCCGACAAAGAGCTTCGGAGGAGACAGCAAGCAATGTTCGATGTCGGTGAGTTCTTTTTGCAGACTCAAGTGCTCGTCCACGCCTCCTTCTCCTTTGCTGATGTTCTTGCGGACGACTTTCATCTTGTCCTCGATCTGAGCTTTCCTGCTCATCAGCTCTGGAACTTGTTGCGCTCGCCAATAGTCGAGCATCTCGGAGTTATATTCCATCAGCGGTGCTGTGACTGCGCTATATGATGTCCCTTTGCCTGTTCCGCTCTTTGCGACAGCGAGAATGTGCAGGTTTCCTCTGAGCGTTCGTCCGTTCGTGCTTTCGATACAGATTCCACCTCCGATGGATGCGCTGACTGATGCTAGAGCAACCATTCCAGACATTGCGTGAGGAACTCTTGATGCTTTTGACGACTCCTCGATCATTGCCCTCATCGTTGGAGGAAAGCAATTTGTCGGAAAAAGGAGGTTTTCGGAGTTTCGGGAGTTTTCGCTGGAGGTTGAGAGGATTTTTTCATCAAGCGAATCTAGTTCATTTTGTAATTGTGTATTCATGGTGTAATTGGATTTAGGTAAATTAGGAGTGCTTCTTTGTTGGATTTATTGTGTAAACAGCCCGAAAGTCGGAGCGGTGAGTGTGAGCAGTTGTCGAGGACGCCTTTGTCTATACAGAGAGCCTCAGCTTTGTTTGATAGAGCCTCAAAATCGGCTTGTGACGGACGATCAAACCACGCGTGCAAACTCTTGTTGCCTGTGTCGATCACCGCTCTCAGAATCAATCCTAGTCGATCCTGTGCGTATGCTATCAGCGCTGAACTGAGCTTTTTATTCTCAGCTTTCTCAGCTTCCGTTTTTGGTTCTCGTCCTATGATCTCGTCACACTCAATGACGATGTATGGAGAGATATTGACGGATGCTTTGCATCGACTGATCGAGCCTTCGTGGAACACGCCAGACGCCATGAGCGGAGGAAGTGTCTTGAGCTTCAACCAGTCTCTGACTGTGCGGAAGTGCTTAGCGTGATGAGGTTTTCCAGATTGCTTCTTATCCGAGCCCATCCAGATGATGTCATCCATGTAGAACAGTCTCAGCAGAAACTCGTGTCTCAGAGACTCTCTATCACGGAAGCGGATAGGGGATCTATCGAGGAAATCCAGCAACCAGTCATCAATGATGTATGGAGACAGGAACTGAGGAATTTTCCTCATGATCTGTTTCTCTTTAACCTTGTTGAGCAACTGCTTGCATTGACGAGCGTTTTCCTCGTCCTTGCGCTTCTTCCACTCTGCCTTCTGTTCATCAGTCAGCTCTGTGAGAACGCCAGCATATGCCCAGATCGCTTGCCTGTGTGCATTGTCGCCTTGGTGAGCTGCGCAACCGAATTTCTCGGTGTCTGTATTGTAGAACAGGTGAGTGCCTTTCCTATCTCTGCCAGCTTCTCTGCAAGCAGGACAAGCGGACGTGACTTTGTTGCCACGTTGCTTGACATTTTCTAGTCTATTTAAATCGAGCATGGTCGTAATTATTAGTTACGCCTTGCCGAGAGATGAAATCAGAGTTACTTACACACAGCTTCCACGCTATATGGCTTTCGCTCTGAATTTCACACTCTCAGGCGAAAGCTGTTTTATTTAATAGACTCTCCTCTAAGTCCTTTGCAGAACGCTTCCAGAGCAACGCCAATGTTGTTTGGTTTCTGCTCTTTTTCAGCCTCGCTTTGCTTCTCCTCCAGCACTCGCTGTTTTTCAGCCTCAGCTTTTTTTTGCATTTCCTCTAGCACTCGCTGTCTTTCAGCTTCAGCTTCAGCCATTCTCTGTGCCTTCAACTCTCTCCGTGCGTCTGCCTCATCCTCGGTTATGGTTTTACCAAAGATGTCATAATAAACGCCCGTCTGGATGTCGTATCCAACATAGCTGTCCAGCTCGTTATCTCCGAACGCCTTGTTGTAGTCATAGCGAGTAGGTTCTACTGGTTTGATTGCCTTTTTTGAGTCGCTCATCTTAGTTGCCTCCTTTCAGTTCAGCTTCGATGCGCTCGATATCTTGGACGTGATATCGGATTACTCTCTCAGAGATAGCAGAGGTGTGCAGATCTCCTTTTTTCTCCATCCGCTTCAAGGTAGCGATGGAAACTTGCCAGCGATTAGCCAGCTGTTTGCGATCAAGATATACTTGTTCGTCTGTCGTTGTATTAGTATTATTACTCATGGTTACAAATGTTCCTTCGTGGAACACTTGCACCATCTCACCACTTCACACAGTGGCAGGAATTATATGAAATCCCGCCAAACTATGACCTCCTCTTGTTTCCTCGGACGACTTCTCCGAGTCGATACTCTGGCAACCATTCTGAAATCGTCTTGCGTGGTATGCGTTGCATTGTTGGAGATTCCTCGGTGAACACCTCAAGATCCTTCGGTTGATCTGGAAGCCTGTTGTGCTTGTCAATGAATTGCAGTAGCGCATAGCCAACTTCATGCACTCGCTGATCCATCTTGCTTGTGAGTCTGTCAGCGAATGATCTCATGTGAGAGGAGAGGCGATCCATCTTCCTTGCCTCGGACTTCTGGAGCGATGCGTCCATGAGCGCCTCTCTGAAAAAGTCCATTGCAGATTCTCCTATGTAATTAGTGAGTTCCGGTAAGTCTGTATCAGCGCTGATACCATCTTCCTGACACTGGAAGTAATAGCGGACATCCCACTTTGCCTTCGTCAATTCTTTGTCCAGCTCTCCATCATCGTTCACGTGCATGACAGTCTGCTCGATGAACAGTCTCCACTCATCAAGCGTTCTCTCGATGCCGTCACTTCCTTTGATTGTGTCACTCATTATTCTGCATCCTTTCCTGTGAGAAGCGCTCCGAATCCTGTTGTCGGATTCTTGCTGTTGTCCACGTAATAATCAGCAGTCGTGCTGACATCTCCATGTCTGAGAAACTTACTCGCCTCCATTAGTCCATATCTCTCATAAACACGACTGCCAGCTTCCTTGCGGAGATCATGTAGCGGTTTCTTTGCGTCTTTGAAACCGTTTGCTCTGAGCCAGAGTAGTAGCTTTTCTTGATGAGCCTCCGTGCGATAAAACCTGTTCTTCGTGTTGAAGCGTGGAGCAATGTCCGACTCGATGACAAACTCACCACTAGACTTCTTTTTGTATTCAGCGATTGCACCTGCCAGCTCTGGATCAATTGTGACATATCCAAGCGTTCCTTTCGGTTTGAAATATTTAGTGCCTGTGAGATCAACCTTTCTCGTTTTGAAGTCTATCTGATCCCATATGAGCAAGTCGATCTCCTCTCGTCTCAGTCCAACAGCGACAGAGAGCAGGAAGGTTAGCCATTGCTGATCCTGGTCGATGCCACGCAACTCACGATATGCTTTCGCAATGAGATCCTCGATCTTGATTTTGCTCTCGTATCTCATCTTGTCGACTTTGATCTTGGTTGCATTGTCAAAAGGTATGCTGTCTGGAAGCTCAAGATGCTCTCTCATCGCTCCAATCACTTTCTTGCCGAATATACTGCGACAACCTGTGAGAAAGGTGTTTGCGCTAATCTGTGACGATCTCTCCTTTGTGCGATCATCCTCAGTGCGATCCTCGACAAACTTCTTCATCCACCTATCAACGGAGGACTGAGTGATTGCTGATAGCTCCACGCTGTCAACCTGTTCATGCCACTTAGCTGTGCCACCAGTTGATGCTGAGAATCGACTGCTGTCTTTGTCGATCTTCATCACGCCAGCGACAACAGTCCTCAGACAGCTCACGTATCCATTAGCGGACGAGCTGGAGATCTTGTGATGATCTAGAAAGACTCTGATGATATCTCCGATTGTTGGACTGCTGACAATCTCGATCGCCTTCGGTTTGTATTTCTCAAGCGTATCGTCCCAACCATTAGCTTTCAGCGAGAGGAAAATATCACGTGCCTTCTTTGACGCTTCTTTCTTATTAGCGGTGTGCAGTTTGAAAATCTCAGTCCTCTTCTGATGTTGCATTCTAACTGAATAGAGCTTGTCTGTTTTATTCCAGAAAGTGATCCTGTTTTGCCAGTATCGTTCATCGCTCTTACTATACTTTAGTGCAGTTTTAGTGCAGTTTTTCTCGCTCTGACTTTTTTGCTCTTGTTCGTCCATGTCGGTTCAAATGTTGTAACTGCAATGATTGTAGCAGATCACAGCGGTTCACGTCAATACACGAAAGATCGTTAATTACAGATTTGTAATCAGTAGGTCAACGGTTCGAATCCGTTAACCGGCTCCATTCTAAAAAAGCCCTCCCTTGTGGAGGGCTTTTTTGTCTGCCGGTTTAGGCGGATGAGAACGCAGTTCGAACGCACCACGCAACGAAGTGAAGTGCCGTGTATCACGGCATCTCAACAGAACTCATTTCCGGAGGAGGAAATGGGCTAGCCAGCATAGACTGAGCGGAGGGAAGTTAATCCGTTAACCGGCTCCACTCTCAAAAAACCCTCCATCACGGAGGGTTTTTTGTTGTTTGTCTTATCGCGTGAGAATAGCGTGCAGTAAATATTAGTACGTATAATGGAGGCGGCACAGGACTTATTTATAATGGAAGCTGCACAGGACCTGTTCAGAACAATCATCATGATTCTATACATGATTTTGGATTGGCTTTTGAATTGAGTAAATTTAATCCGTTACTGGCTCTAACTTTAATAAACTGTAACCCCGCACGCTTTCAAAACCCAATTAAGCGCCAGCGGCACCCCATGCACGGTTCGGGCACAGGGTGCTGCGTAAGTGAGTCGGCTAGGGCCAAAGCACAAACACGCTAAGATATGTGTTGCGTCATGCGGGCGGGTTGGTGTAGGGGTTAGGGGAATGATTAAGGTTTTTGCACTCCTGCCCCTATTGCTTGTTCCCCAGTTGCTGGCTGATGACGTCAAGCCCAACTTGGATGACCCCGCCACGCGCGGCAAGATTATGGCGCAGGCGATAGATGATGGTAAGCTACAAAAACGTGGCGAGGAGGCTGCACAACTATACTATGCCCCGAACAGCCAGACGCCTTACACGGGTTGGGTTAAGCAGATGGGTGAGAACGGACAAGTTAAGGGCTTACATCAGCTTAAGGACGGCAAGAAGCACGGGCTGGAGACACGGTGGTATGAGAACGGGAAGAAGAGTTCAGAAGCCAACTACAAGGACGGGAAGGAGCACGGGCTGGTGACTAGGTGGCATGAGAACGGGCAGAAGGGAATGGAAGCTAACTTCATGAACGGCAAGAAGCACGGGGTGTGGAAAATTTGGGATGAGGACGGGCAGAAGACAGCGGATGTCAACTTCAAGGACGGCGACCGACACGGGCTAATGACTCAGTGGTTTCAGAACGGCCAGAAGAAACAGGAAGCCAACTTCGTGGACGGTGAGCCGCACGGGCTGGTGACTATGTGGCATGAGAACGGGCAGAAGAGAATGGAAGGCAACTACGTCAAGGGCAAGATTCACCGGCTGGGGACAGAGTGGGATGAGGACGGTAATGTAATCAGCCAAACAAACTTCGAGAACGGCAAGGAGGTCGAGGAAGTTAAGTAGCTAGGCTCCCCTGAGATGCTTGAAGCCAGAACCATGTCCCCTGGGCCATGAAAAAGGGTGGGTGGCAGTTGTGCTCAATCTCAGGCAATCAGCCTCTGGAACTTCGGTGATGCTTTCGCGGGGCTTTGCCGACTTAACGCCACACTGTGACCATCATTTTTTTCCTGCCCCAGCGCAAAGCCTCTTTGTGTGACTTAAAAAAGAGATCGATACGATTTCCCTTAATGGCTCCGCCGACATCCTCAACCGTGCCATAGCCATACCCCTTGATATACATGGTTGTTCCCATGCGGTAGCGCTTGGGGTCGGCAGCGATGGTGCCTTTACCCGCTTTCACTCCAGTCGAGGTATAGCCAACCTTTTTGTGCTTACCCTTTAATGAGCCATAGGCATAGATAGGGCGGCCGTACCAGTTGCGCTCCCAGCCGCAGCATTTTTTACAATCGCAGTAGCCGGTAACCTCCATCCAATGCTGTTGGGGCTTCGCCCCACGAGGTGGTCGATGACTTGCACATCCTGCAATAAGGAGTGTAAATGCGGCGATTAATAGCGCGGATAGGAACTTCATGACGATTAGAATACTTACGCTAGTTTGCTCTTATTTGATGAACCGCATCGTCGCTGGATATCGGTAGGCGATACCTTCATTGGCTTTGATGGCAGCGATGATGGTTAGAATGATATTCATCACATAGAGAATGACGAGGAAGGCAAAGCCAATAAGAATTAAGGTTAGTATGCCGGAAATGATAGCATAGATGAGCATGGATATCTGAAAGTTGAGGCATTCCTTGCCTTGTTCAGAGGCAAATGGCATGTCGTCCTTCTTGATCTGCCAGATAATGAGAGGTGCGATGATGTTTGCCAGCGGGATGCAGGTATAGCCCAAAAAAGCTGTCAGGTGGGCGAACATGGCCCATGTACGTTCTTGCTTGGGTATTTGCGAATTGGCTATTTCTGTGTTGGCTGTGTCTGATATGGTCATTGTTGCAAATCAAATTGGGATGAACATGTGAAGCGTGTGAAAGTAGTTATACCCAAAAAAGCGCATCAATGAAGTCAGATTTCTCAGGTGCTGTGCGCAGGGCTTAGTTCTCCTGACTCAGCTGGCAAAACGACTACGAGTGCGATTGGCAATGGCTACCAAGGAAAGCATCACGGGTACTTCCACTAAGACTCCAACCACGGTAGCCAGAGCGGCTCCTGAGTGGAGGCCAAACAAGCCGATCGCGACAGCTACGGCTAGCTCAAAGAAGTTAGACGTGCCGATGAGAGCCGCCGGGGCAGCGGTAGCAAATGGAACTCGCCAGAAGTAAGCCCAGCCGTAGGCGATGGCGAAAATACCGTAGCTCTGGATCATCAGAGGCACCGCAATGAGCACAATCACCAGAGGTTTCTCTATGATGGTTTGAGCTTGGAAGCCGAATAAGAGCACGACAGTGGCGAGTAGGCCCATCACGGAGAAGGGCTTCAGCCGAGCTGTGAAGGTGCTGATTTCTTCGTGATTGCCACCTCGGTCGAGCAGTCTGCGAGTTACGTAGCCAGCGACAAGGGGGATCACCACATAAAGAACAACGGAGAGGATCAGGGTCTGCCAGGGGACGATGATGTCGGTGACTCCCAGCAGAAGGGCTGCCAGAGGGGCAAAGGCGAATACCATAATGATGTCATTAATCGATACCTGTACTAAGGTGTAGTTGGCATCACCACGCACGAGTTGACTCCAGACAAAAACCATCGCCGTGCAGGGCGCGACACCGAGTAGGATCATGCCTGCGATGTATTCGCGTGCCGTCTCAGGCTCCACGAAGCCGGCGAATATGTATTGGAAAAACAACACTCCAAGAGCGGCCATGCTGAAGGGCTTGATGAGCCAATTCACCACTAGGGTAATGCATAGGCCCTTAGGTTTTTTGCCGACGTCTTTGAGTGAGGCAAAGTCGACATTGACCATCATTGGGTAGATCATGATCCAGATAAATACCGCCACCACTAGATTGACATGGGCGTATTCTAAATCGGCAATCCATGCAAAGCTTGCTGGGCTGTATGCACCGAGCAAGACGCCAGCCGCAATGCAAAGCCCGACCCAAAGAGAGAGATAACGTTCAAAGATGCCCATGTGTTCGTAGGTGGATAAGTGATGATAAAGTTAGCATAGGCTTAATCATTCCTGCGTTTGAAGCGTTTGCGGTGTTTGGTGATACGCCCTGAGACACGCTTGCGCCACATTCGAAAGCTCGATGGCTTGAGCTGGCTTCTCATGTGGCGGATGACATCACTCTCGCTGAGTCCAGTGCGTTCTTGTATCTCGTCAAAGCTAGTGCGGTCATGCCATGCCATACGGATCACAGCATCGCTCTCTGAGGGATTAAGTTCTTTGCGCTTCATGGCGACACGACCCTACAGCTCTGGTGAGCTGAGAGCAAGAGAAGAGCCCGAGAATAGCGAGGCAATGTGATTTATGGATTGCCACAACAAGCTCTCAAGCTAGGCTCGCAAAAACTAATTATAAATACCTAATATGAAATGGCACTACACTCACCAAGACGAACAACACGGCCCAGTAACAGATGAAGAGATCAAGGGCTTGATTGCTGGGGGTAATATCACTCCGGACAATCTCGTTTGGTGTGAGGGCATGGCCGGCTGGGAGCCAGTATCCAATGTGCCGGAGCTGATGCCTGCAGGTAATACGACCGGGGTGGCTGCCCATGCTGCCCCAGCGGCAGTTGGTAGTATGTCTGCCTACGTAGAGGATTCCACACTGAGCCAGGCGGTCGTTTATTCGGGTTTTTGGCGTCGTGTCGCGGCATCCCTCATCGACTCGGTCATCCTTAGCTTTGTCGGAGTCATAGTTGGTATTATTTGGGGCGTAGCAATGGTGGCCGGAGGGATCTCTGATACTGAGGTGGTTGAGCTTACTGGTAACGTTGTTGGTCTCTTTCTCGGGTGGCTCTATTATGCCCTGATGGAAAGCTCATCCAAGCAAGGGACGATAGGTAAACAGGTCATGGGGATTAGGGTGACAGACCTTGAGGGGAACCAGATTAGCTTTGCCCGAGCTAGTGGTAGGCATTTTGGTAAGATCATCTCCTCACTAATTCTGCTGATTGGCTACTTGATGATGCTCTGGACAGAGAAGAAGCAAACCCTGCACGATATGATGGCAGGATGTCTGGTGGTAAAGTCGAATTAGGAGATCACACCACAGTAGATCACATTCGATCTGTCGGGTCTCATATTCTGCGTTCAGGATCTTTAAGGCCGAGGTACTGCTTATAGAGGATCTCTACTTTATTTCTGGCCCAGTCCGTCTTTCGGAGAAACTTGAGGCTGGATTTGATCGATGGGTCTTTACTGAAGCAGTTGATTTTAATGCGGAAGGCGAGATCCTCCCAGCCGTATTCCTTGACGAGATCATTGAGCATCCGTTCTAGGGTAATGCCGTGTAGGGGATCGTTGCTCATGTAGGGCTTTTATCCATGATGCTGAAGAAATGAAACAGTAATGATCTACCAATTGTCGCGCAGCAGAATCCACTCGGTATTACTTGGGGAGCTACTTTGGCGGAAAGCCTCAGCAGCAAGGTCGTGATAGCTGTTGTGAGAGCTAGTTAGCTCATTGCCATATTTTGCTGCCATCCAGCCATCTTCTAGCAATTGATTGATATGCCCGAGATACTGAATCTTTTTTGTCCTCTGGTTTTTCAAGGCTTCGATTTCAGCTTTCGAAGCCAGAGTCACATACATCCAAATAAGTTGGCGTCTTGAGCGCAGGATGAAGCCTTTGAGATTATTCATGAACTTGATCTCACGTTTGTAATCACAAGCTTGGAAATTGCGCATATCGAGTGCGAATTGTTCGTGATCCTGCCTGCTCATCATCAGTCGACCAGCACCAGATTGGCCAAATGGGATCTGACTCTCCGAAGGAAGTTGATCATCATAGTTTATGGTTAAAATATCGGCAGACATTATTGGATGGAATACTCTAGATCATAGGCATCCTTTCATCAATGATAAAGATATCTTAAACAGATTATAAAAAGGTATTTTATTCTAAAACCTTATCATTACAGGTTGTTATTAGCTCAAAGAGGTACAAAATCATACATCGACTCGGCACTTATTTGGTTTTCTTCGGTTTCATTCATCCTCTTCGGGGGAGGATGTTTTTTATCCCGCTACTTGCAAGGGGAATACGAACGCTATGGTATTGGTCAACTGAAGGGCTTGATTGGAGTATTACAGATACTTGGTGCTGTAGGTCTTTTGGTAGGACTCTACCTACCGTGGATTGGGCAGTTCTCAGCCGGTGGCTTAGCCGCAATGATGCTTTGTGGAGTCGGCGTACGCATCAAGATCAAGGACACTATCTTCCAAACCATGCCGGCGTTTGCCTACATGGTGCTCAATGCATACATAGCGATGGCTGCTTATTAGGCTTTTAGGCCGCGGGGTGCTTTTCAGATCAGGTTGATCAAAGTGATCGCAATGGCCATGCCAAGCATCAGTAGCGAAGGCACGGCCTTTTTCACCGGATCCTTCACCTTCAGGTGCATGGCATAAGCTCCGATCATCAATACCATCAACATTGAACCTGCAGGCACTAGCAATGCATCAATCCAAATGCCGGCGATCATCGCTATGGCGATGAGGATCTTCAAGCCGCCTACCAGATACATCATGTAGGCGGGGAGGTCATAGGTAGCAAATTCCTCCTTAATCGTTTCAGACTCGCCGCCACGATATGGAGTCGATTTGCGGGCCCTTATCAGCCAGACATTGAGTAAGCCGAGGGCAACGATGACTTGTAAAACTGTGGCGAGAATTTCCATAGCTTAGTTAATAGCCCAAAATACGCTAAATGACAAACAACTCGTTGAAACATTCTCACGAGCCTTTCTTTTAGTGGGCTGAAGTGGCATCAGTTTAGCTTGGGCTGTCGTTGTCTCATTTTGGGCATCAGCTGGATGAAGTAGCTCGAGAGCACAAGCCAGCAACACCCATGGCTAATCTAGCCTCGACATCTTTAGCTCGAAATTGAATGTTTCATCTAGTGTCTATGTATACTCCGTCATCATCTCGTTATGACTCCATGTCTTACCACAAGTGTGGTAAGTGGGGCCTCAAGCTACCATCTATCTCGCTAGGCTTCTGGCATAACTTTGGTGATGGTGATGACCTCGATGAAGGGCGCCGGATCATGCACCGTGCCTTTGATTGCGGCATTACCCACTTTGACTTTGCCAACAATTACGGGCCACCTTACGGCTCAGCGGAGCGAAACTGCGGCAATATCCTTAAGCAAGACTTTGCTAGCCACCGTGATGAGCTAATCATTGCCACTAAAGCTGGTCACGACATGTGGCCCGGACCTTATGGCGAATGGGGATCTCGTAAGTATCTTCTAGCATCATTGGACCAGTCGCTCGCTCGGCTGCAGCTTGACTATGTCGATATCTTCTACAGCCATCGCCCTGATCCCGATACTCCGCTCGAGGAAACGATGGGCGCGCTCGCCACAGCTGTGAATAGTGGCAAGGCTCTTTACGCGGGCATTAGTAAATACCCACTGCCCATGCTCAAGGAGGCCGTTGCCATACTCAAGGATATGGGCGTGTTCACGCTCATTTACCAGCCACCTTATAATCTGCTCAGCCGTGGTGTTGAAACGGCGGGTATTCTCGACTTTCTTCGAGAAGAAGGCATTGGTTGTATTGTTTTCTCACCTCTTGCGCAGGGGATGCTGACAGAGAAATACCTTACCGGGATTCCGGATGGTTCGCGCGCGGCACGAAGCGAGGGCTTTCTTAGTGCTGAGCAAGTCGAAGAGTTCCGCCCTCAAATTAAAGGGCTGCACGGCATCTCTCAGGCACGTGGCGAGTCGCTCCAGCACTTAGCATTGAACTGGACTCGTCATCATCCTGCAGTGACCTCAACCCTTGTCGGGGCACGCAGTGTCAGCCAGCTCGATGACTTGATTGATTCACTAAAGTCTGATCCGATTACTGATGCTCAGCTAGAGGCGATCAATGAGATCGCACCAGCGACTGATAGGGGTGAATAAGCTGGGGCAGGGTGATAGCGCGTGAAAGGACTCAGACCCTCTAAAGCTGTTGCATCTGCTCAGTCCATTTCTCCAGTTTCTCTGAATGAGGGTTGCCAACAAGGGTGCCGACGAGTGAGCCGACCACCGCACCGCGGTGGCAGTTGTCACCACCGACAAGAGCATTGGCGGTGATGGCGGCATCGAAGTCGTCGTGATACTTCCATGCGAGGTAGAGTGAGGCGGGGAATGCGTGGTCAATGTAGCACGCGGGGCTGAGCTTACTGCCGATGATGACGCGGTCGTCTTGGCGAGTCCAAGCGGTGGCTCGCTTGGTGGAGAACCAGTCTCCGGCAGAATGCATCACGGCCTCGCGCAGTGGGATATCCTCGGAGAGATCAATAAGCAGGCGAGTGAGGCAATCAGCAGCGCGCAGGACATTGCTGTGCCTGTGAGTCAGGGTGACGTGGCTCTTGACGGTCTGTCTGATCTCTTCTCTGTCGAGGCAGCGGTCTTGCCCTTCGCTGGTAAGGGCAGCTACCAGAGCTGGCACGGTAGCGAGGCCTCCAATGTGCTCATCCTTGATGCCGCACTTTCTGAGATCTTTGCCCTGGGCGTAGCGGGTGAAGAAGCCGCGGTGGTATTCCTCAAGGTAGGTGTCGCGGTGCCAGCCAGGGGTGCGCATTTTCTCGATGTAGAGATTAAGCCATGCTTCCTCTGAGTAGTGGCCAGCCTCGGTGACTTGCTGATAGAGAAGTCTGGCGAGCTTGAAGTTGGCGGTGTTTTCACCAGCTTTCAGGTTCTGATGGTAGTGGACGTTGCGTTGGCCCCAGAAGGGGGCTTGGTCGTGTAGGATTTCACCTTTTTCATTCAGTGCAGTATACTCTGAGCGCCACAGGATACTGTCAGGATGGTGTGGGAGTGGTGCGCTGAATGTGTGTGGCTTGTCGGGATTGCTGAGATCCGGGTAGTCACGATCAAGTGCCTCACGATTGTAATACCAGTGTGCCGGCATGCAGAGTGCATCGGCGATCAGTGAGCCGTGGTATGCGGGTGTCAGGGAGAGTGGCATTACTAGTTCTTCTTGAGTGGGTGAATGTTGACGTGCGCAGTCTCAGCAATAAGAGAAGAAACGGGAGGTGTGTTAGGTTCCTCAAATCCGCAAAGAGAAAACATTCTGGTGGAATAGTCGGTGATGTTGACCTCTTGAAATTGGTAGGGGGAGTGGTGAACGAGTCCGCTGTAGATGGAGCCGCTGCGACCGACACTGAAGAGCCGATAGCGCTCCAGCAGGAAGAACTCGAGGCTGCCAATTTCTGCTGTCTCTGAGTAAGTGAGCTCCGCGGGGTATTTGAAGATTTGAGACTTCTCACAGCTTTTGCCTTTACGTCTGGAGATGTAGTTTAGAATTCCTTCGTGTTGGTAGGACTCCATTGAGGCATGTTGGTAGGGAAGATGGAATAGACCACGGGCAAGCTTCACCGCGAGCCACTGATTGCAGTCTAGTGCGAAGAACCAGACACCGGGGACTCCATTCTCATCATGCACGTAGGTGCGGAGGTTGAGCTCCAGGAACCATGACAGCCCTGGAACAGTGGGGCAGAAGGATGGGCGCACATTGTCCATGTGGAAGGGCACAATGCCCATGTAGGCATTGCCGTCATAGGTATCGACGGTGAGGCCAGGTGGTAAGTGCTCTTGGATGAGCGCAGGGTCCATCTCCCAGTGTAGGAAGAGCAAGTGAGACCAGTCTTGCCGCATCACTACGGGTGAGTTTGGTTGCACTCTCTGGCTGAGTCGCTGCTGATCCGTCGGCGGTTTCATGGTCAATGTGTTGTCTTGATCTACTGTTGCCTAGATGGCGCTTAGAGCTGCTTTTTTAGCTGGCATCAGGTGCCTTGGCATAAGGAAGGCGCGCGTGCTCTGAAATGGTGAAGTAGGTATCAAGTGCGGTAGAAGCCAGTGAGTCATGCTCGCTGATCGAGATCGTGCCGTCTGCAGCGTATGAGTCGTCTGGTATATCAGCTAGCTTGACCTCGCCGATGATGAGCTTGGTGCCATTGGCGGGAATATCAATGATGTCGGCTAGAGTCAGTGCGTAGCGGATCGGGCATTCTTTGACAAAGGGAGCAGTGATGCCTTCGTGGCTCAGCTCGGTGAGGCCTGTGGCATCAAATTCTGAAACGTCTCCGGGATAGCGTGCCGAGCACTGATGGGCTTGTTCTACTGTCTGGGAGGTCACGTGGTTCAAAGTCCATGACTTGGTGTCGAGGATGTTCTGCAGCGTGTTGCGCTCGACGACATCGGGGCGGGTGACCATGCCGATGAGAAGTGGGTAGGAGCCGAGGTGGGTAATGCTTGAGAACGGAGCAAGATTGGCGACTCCCTTGAGCGAGCGTGTGCCAACGAGGCAGATCGGCTTGGGGCCAGGTAAGGTGGTGGCGAACTGGACTCTCTCCAGCTTCTCCATGTTGGCCATATCGGCAGCAGTAATAATCACGCTTTAAGATTAGCAAGATATCTGAGTGCGCAAATACTTTATTGTATTCTTTGTGGGGCTTTATTTGCCCATGGACCTGAGCACTGCTGCAGCGGTCTCATTACCTGAGATGATAGCTCCCTCGATCGAGGCACTAGTGGTGTGATCACCACAGATCATGATGCCATCAATGTTGAGGAAGCCTCTGGCGTCTGCATCGCCATCACTAGGAAGCTGCTCAGGTAGTGCGTGCTTGATCACATCGGTTCTCAAGTGCTGCCATTCATCGGTATCATTGCCGAACCATGCCTTGAGCTCCTGCTTCACCTGAGCTGGGATATCTTCGTCTCTGTGGATGCCAAGTAGAGACACGGAAATCAGAGCCATGCCCTCGGGCGCGTAATGCGGGCTGACGTCTGAGGGCACGCAGACATTGTTGACAAGGCCTTTGTTGCTGCCATTGAGTGCGATGATGGCTTCGTTAAGCGGGGACTTGTTCGCAGCGAAGTAGACATTAGTCACCGATCGCCACGCGGGAGCCATACTACTGAAGCTGGGGATCAGCTCGCTGGTTTGTGGAGCCTGTGTCGCGAGGATCACTTGGCTAGCCTGAAGCACACTACCATTTGCCAATGTCACAGAGGTGCTGGTTACTGAGGTGGCGGGCGAGTTGATCCGGATCGTCTCAGCGGGGAGTCTGCGGGCGAGCTGAAGTGGGATGCTGCCCATGCCAAGTGCTGGTAGTGTGGCGCTGCCTTCGCTGAACATCTTGAAGGTGAACTCAAACATGCGGCTCGATGTGCGCAGCTCATTCTCGAGAAAGATGCCGCCATAAAAACATCGGAAGAAGCCATCGATCATTTTCTCACTGAAGCCGAAGCCTCTGAGGAAATCCTCAGTTGATCGATCTTGATGATTAGCTATGTCCCGCTCCGAGCTACCCAGGGTCTGAAATCTCAGCAAGGCGACTCGCAGCTTGTCTGTCAGGCTGCCAATAGACGAGAGCGCGCTACCGATTAGATGACGAGGCCTTCTGAAGACATCCATCACTCGCTTCAGACCCTTGCCGTCGAAGACGATCGCACCGGGCTCGAATGCGTGTAGATCGAGAGCCTCGAGGTCGAGTAGCTCACCAGCATGAGGGTAGGCACTCAGGTAAACCTGAAAACCACGATCCAAGAGAAAACCCTCGACTCGATCCGTGCGCACCCGACCACCAACGCCATCACTCGCCTCAATGACGTGCACGGGGACACCCGCCTCGTGTAGGCGCAGCGCGCAGGTGAGACCACTGAGGCCGGCGCCCACAATGAGCACAGGATATGAAGGTGGGCTACTTTGATTGCGCTGAATCATTGGATGCCTACTGATAGACGATCAGTATGAGCTGTCAACCTGCATGCTTGTGTTGTTGTCAGGATCTCTGGCAGGTGGTGGGGCTTGGCTACTTTATCACCGGGCTACTGAGTCTCATCAATCCGTCCGTATTTTAGATAGAATTGATTTTGGAATAGTTGCTCTGGGTCATACTTACGCTTTAGTGCGAAAAACTCTGAAGCCTGCGGGTAGGCACGGTGGAATTGCTTATGTGTGGCGTGCAGGCGATAGGGAAGGTAATAGCGCCCTTGGTGCCTTAGTGAGGCATTGATGAGCTCACGGGTGAGGGCCTTCATTGCATCATCAGCAGCGTTGGTCTTTTCCTGCACGTAGAGCATCACAAAGGCGATCATCTGCCGGTCCGCATAGCGCAGGAAGGTGTCATCATCGCGGTTGACACTGCGCACAGTGACATTGAGTAAGTTGGGTTGATGCCTCTTTAAAATACGGCGCATGGCATTGACGAAGCTGGCGGCTCTGTGACGTGGCACGAAGTATTCATGAAGGATGTCGGTGGTGTCAGTCGTGCGATTCTCGAACACCTCGACACTCTCGTTGAAGAGCTGGTTACGCGAGATGATCTTGTCCTTGAGTGTAGGTTGTAGTTTGGTCTCGGCATTCCAGCGTAGTTTCTTACCGAAGTCGCTCTCTGCGGAGCCGCGGAATACGGCGCGGCGTAGCTCGATCAGGCCAGGCTCGACGAGTTCTTTGCTGGTAGTATCAGCATCACGTTCGCCTTGTGGTATGCGGTAGAAAGCATTGAGGATGACCTCATCGAGTAAATTCTCGGGCACAATATTCATGCGGGCGTACACCATCTCCAGGCCGGGCTGGTTTTTGATCTCACTGTCAAAGGTCCCTAACGATTTGTTGACGGGCACTATATATTGTTCCAACCGGTATAGCTCATTCGATACGACACGAAGCTCCACATCGAGGATGATGCCGAATAAACCGTAGCCGCCAAGCGCAAGAGAGAATAATTCTTGGTTATGCTCTCGGCAGCAGTGCTTGATGCTTCCATCGGCGAGCATGATGCGGAAGGACTCTACACTCGACGAGATAGGTGGCCGGTCATATTGCCAACCATGGCAATTGACACTGATGGAGCCACCCACGGAGAAAGAGTTATTAGACTGCATGATCGCGACTGATTTGCCGCGCTTGTTGAGGTAGGGAAGGATGTCCTGCCATAGAGCACCTGCCTGGACCTTGAGGATGTCGCGCTTGCTATCTAGCTCCATGTGGTTCCACTGGGTGGTGTTGATGGCAATGCCGCCGGGGTAGATGGTGTGGCCTCCCATGCTGTGCCTGGCACCAGCGATGGACACCTTCAGGCCGTCTTTGCGTGCGCGCTTGAGTAGCTCGGCAAGCTGTCTCTCAGCTTGCTCATCATCGGCTGGTATCTCCCATACCTCATTGACTTTTGTCTGATTGAGTCGACTGGCGTCATCTACCTGCCCGAATGGTAGATGGTCGGGCGGATGTTTGTCGCTGGAAACTGAGTTGCTCAGCTGAATCAATGGCTGGGCTATAAAGCCAGCTGATATCAATGCTACGAATAGCAAGATGATCAGCATACAGCGACGCTTTGCTTTTTTTCTCATGGTAAGGGCGAATCATTCCCTGCTGATGAGTATGGGGTATCATGCAAAGGGACTAGTATGAAATAATACACAATCGCCGCATTTTGCCAAATGTATTAAGTGTAAGTTGGTTATGAATCTGTCGCTGGGGTCTGTCAAAAAACAATTAAGATGCCCCGCTCATCGTAGCTTTGGAGTGAGGAGCGAGCAAGGAGGAAGCAAGCAGGGCATGGGGAGTATGCGAAACCTAGCGGGCGAACTTATTGCAATAGCTCAAGCTTTGTCTCTGGGAGCTCGACCTCCTTGGGTAGCTCGGGGAAAAAAGTCCATAGCTGATCAGGGTTTGTTCTTACGAAAGTGCCGTCGAGATACTTCCACTCGCCTTGCTCGCCTTTGACGGCGATCATGAATGAAGTACTCGCTATTTTTTGGTCTTTCATATGCATGATTGAGCTCATAGGTACAAAGCAAATGGACTCCTTACCTGCTTTGTAGAATGTGCTGGGCTGCTCTACCTTGAGCGAGTCAATCTTGATGCCAGTATCCATCATCTGCTTTACAGCTTGGGCGATCGAGCTCTCGAATTTTTCTTGGCCACCCGCCAGCTTCCAGATGGCGGGGTGCGTCTTCTTGATTATCAGCTCGGCATTGCCTTCGTTGAAGCCTAGCATCATGGCCTTTACCTCAGCAGTGATCACTCTGCTTTCATCAGCGGGTAAGGCCTGCTGCGCATGAAGGCTCGTGGTGAAAAATAGGAGTGCGATGATCTTGAGTGCTTGTTTCATGGTTCGTTTGTTGGCTAGGGGTTGATCTGAGTGGTATGCAGACATTGTAAATTATTATTCTAGGGGTCCAGAGAAGAGTGTCAAAATGTTATTCATGCTTGGGCTTTGGCTCCCAATGATGCTATGCATCGGCCATGAGCATTGAGCGACAAGATACAAAACAGCGCATGAGCCGCATTGTCATCCATAAGGACACGATCTACCTCTGTGGGCAGGTTTGTAAAGATGCCACCCAAGGTATCACTGAACAGACCGAGACCATGCTGGAGAAGGTAGATGAGCTACTTCTGCAAGCTGGATCAGATCGAGAGCATATGCTCTCGGCTACCGTCTACGTGCGTGACATGAAAGACTTTGCTGCAATGAATGAAGTCTGGGACGCATGGGTGCCGGAGGGGCACGCGCCAGCTAGGGCCTGTGTCGAGGCGCGCATGGCACGACCTGAACTGCTTGTTGAGATATCTGTGGTAGCTGCCACAAAGTAATAGGGGGCAGCGAAGCTGGTAGGCTGTGCTGAAAATGCGGCTGAAAGAGTGAATGCGGTATTGGGCTAGCTATTAGCCAAGATCAAGATGTCACCCTCAATGGATGATGCTCGCTGCCGAGGTGATCAGCCAAGCGAAGATCCACCAACATATTAAATTTAAAATGATCGTGCCAACCAGCGCTATGAATGCGGGGTCAAAGAAGTGATGTGTATGTTGATCTTTTGAGTCGTGGTTAGCCGAGGCTTCAGCCTTGCTTGTGGTTTGTGGAAATTTCATGATGTTAGGTTTGGGGTTTAAGTTTTGACTACGCCTAACATTTACATCAAAGCCGCCAAGCCTGCGTGGCGGATCTTGGTGTTTTGTATGCATTTCTTGCTCAGTGCGAGCGAACGCTAGTTCCCGCTCAGCATGGAGCGCAGTACCACAGGGGTTTGCGCTTGGTCTAGCAGGACCCATGGATACTTATCTTGATCAAAGCGTCCCCACCAAAGGCGCCCTCCACCGCGCCACGGGTCAAGAATCAGGCCCTGCTCAAATGCTAGATTCTCAGCAGTCACTACGATAGCGTTGTGCTCAAAGTATTTGCCACGGCTTGATGTGGCGAGACGTAGCTTGAGAGTTTTTGATTTGAGCTCGAAGAGAGGAGGGAACAAATCATTGCGCCAGTGGTAGCATAGGCCGCGATCTCGTAGGCCGATATTCACAAGGCTATTATTGAGCCAGGCAAGACGGATGGGCTTGTAGTTCTCTGAAATTCGAATCGATTGCTCGATCGCCGTAGCAGCCATCTTGTCCGCCTCCTTTGGGCTCACGGTTGTTGAGAGCCTTTGAAGATCACGACTAAGTAGCGATGCCCTCTCTGCTCGCATGGCATCGCTTCCCGGATTCACACACGACGCAACGAATGTGAGCAGGAGAATGGAGCAAATGTGCGCGTAATGATGCATGTGAAACATAGCTTCAACCGAGTGCTTCGTAGGCTTACCATCTGTGCCAAAGATGACTAGCGATTTGTTCGTGCGATGATCTATTGCCGCCGGGCATTTGTTATCAATACAGCGGTTTCGATCAACATCGGCGAATTAATGTCGATCAGTCAAAAAAGAGACGCATGTTTTACTTGGCAAAACCTACGATCTTATTTTATGCCTCGCGAGGAATGTTTGCACAGGAACCTATTGAATGGCCGGATAAGATCGAAGTCGTCATCGATCAGCTCGAAAGCGAAGCAGCAGAGCGTGAGCTCAGCCGTGAGGAGCGCGCAGTTCTCGATATCTATGAGACGGTTCCGATCCTGCAGAGCGAGGACTGCCTCCATGAGTTTTGGCAGAGTGGCATCGATCACCAACGCACCATTAATTCTTACGAGCTTATTGGGGCTACATCTCTGGTTGATCCGATGAATGCCAGCCGTTGGTGTGGTGCACGCAGTGAGGACCGCAATGACTACAGCGAGTCTGAGACTGAGTATCTGGCTGAGATCGAAGAAGATGTCCCCGGCGCTATCGAAGAGCTGGTAGAGCTCTTGCTCGACTTTATTGACGAGGAGCTGAGCTAGCAGCCGCTAGATAAGCTATTGATTTATAGAGTGATTTGACTATTAAATTGATTCTATGAATGCGAAATTGACTTACCTTGTTATGTGCTTTTTGGCTTTGCCAATGGCTCTCCAGGCTCAGACAAACCCTCAAACTAAAGGTGAAGGCGCCACTTCGACAACTAGTAATGTCGTCGAGAATGTTGCCCTTGATCCTGATCTAGAGACTATCCAGGGCAAATGGAAGCTTATCGCCATGGAGATCGGTGGGCGACAAGCACCAGCTGAGATCGTCGCAAGTATGAAGTATGAGTTCAAAGGAGATATCCTCGTCGTGACACCGACTGAGCCCGGCCTCTCAGACCACCTAGTCGAGCTTGATAGCACAGCCAAGCCTATCCCGACCTTTGATATGACGCCCATGGTCAACGGCAAGAAAGGCCCTACCTTGAAGGGAATCTATGTCATGAGCGATAAGGGACTAAAAGTCTGCTTGAGCAACGTGTCCCGCCCTACCAAATTTGTCACCAATGAGGAGACAGGGTATGGCCAAGTCATGATCGTGCTAAAGCGTGAGTAGCCAGAGCTAGCCCTTGGGTCTCACATAGATTCTACCCTGGTCATTGCCACACAGACTGCCACACAGACTACCACACAGACTACCACACAGACTACCATTGCAATGCCAGTGGCTTTGGGCTACCACGCCTCTCGCTTTGACAAATCCAGACCCTACAAATGCGGTAAACGCAGCCACGGCTCGCGAGATTGCACGTCGCCGCACCTTCGCCATCATCTCTCACCCTGATGCGGGAAAGACCACGCTCACTGAGAAGCTACTTCTCTATGGAGGAGCCATTGGCCTGGCGGGTAGCGTCACCTCCAAGAAAGAACAGCAATCGACCTCGAGTGACTGGATGGCGATGGAGAAAGAGCGGGGGATCTCAGTCTCCTCCACGGTTCTACAGTTCGAGTACAATGGCTACTGCGTCAACCTGCTCGACACCCCGGGCCACCACGACTTCTCAGAAGACACCTACCGCGTGCTCTCTGCAGTCGATGCCGTCGTTATGGTCATCGATGCGGGTAAGGGGATCGAGGCTCAGACGCTGAAGCTCTTCGAAGTTTGTCGCCGGCGAGGCGTGCCTATCTTCGTCTTTATCAATAAGATGGACCGCCCTTCGCGTCCGCCGCTCGAGCTCATCGACGAGCTCGAGGATGTCCTCAAGCTAGCTCCCGCACCCGTCAACTGGCCGCTCGGTGATGGCCCCCGCTTTCGTGGCGTCTACGACCGGCAAAAAGGCGAGGTGAATCTCTTTGAGAGGACGAAAGGCGGCACCTACAAAGCCCCACTCGAAGTCGCAGGTATCGAGGACGACAAAGTCCGCGAGGCACTCAGTGATGACCTCTACGAGACCGTGACCCAGGAAGTCGAGATGCTCGACGGGCTGACCGAGCCACTCGATGTCGAGCGCGTGCTGGCGGGTGAGCAGATGCCGATCTTCTTTGGTAGTGCCATGAATAACTTCGGTGTGCAGAATATGCTCGAGAGCTTCCTTGAGATGGCACCGGGACCAGCGGGGCGTGCCAGCGCTGGTGAGCTGGTGCACCCCAATACCAATCACTTCTCCGGCTTTGTCTTCAAGATACAAGCCAACATGAACCCACGGCACCGGGATCGGGCAGTGTTCGTGCGCATCGTCTCGGGTGTCTTTGAGCGAGATATGCAGGTCGTCGATCAGCGTACCGGCAAAAAAGTCCGGCTGGGTAATGCTCAGAAGCTCTTCGGCCAAGACCGTGAGACCCTCGACACAGCCTACGCAGGCGACATCCTCGCCCTTGTGGGGAACTACGACTTCCTCATCGGCGACACCCTCACCAGTGAGCCCAAGGTCGTCTACAATGAGATGCCGCGCTTCACCCCTGAGTGCTTCACCTACATCGTCAATAAGGACACCGCCAACATCAAACGCTACCGCTCAGGGATGGAGCAGCTTATGAAAGAAGGTGTCGCCCAGGCCTACCATGTGCATGGCAGTGTCCAGGCCGTTCCTATGCTAGGGGCAGTCGGTCCGCTTCAGTTCGAAGTATTACAAGCACGCCTCGTCTCTGAGTATCAGTGCGAGACCCGTCTCGAGCATTCTCCGTGGACACTGGTTCGTTGGTTTGATGAGAAAGAACCTGATCCACACAGACGTGATCGTGATGCCCCTGAGGTGCAGCTACCATCAGGATGCTCCATTGCACGAGATCAGGATGGCAACTGGGTCGTGCTGCTCTCGTCAAAATACATGGTAAGCTCACTCATTGAGCGCAACGAGCACCTTATCTTCCGCGAGCATGCTAATGCTGTAGGGTGAGGACTGGGGGTAAGGACTGGGATAGGGGTAGTAAGTCGATTTGATTACAGGGAGTTAGAGGGTAGGGAGAAGGAATGAAGCCTACATGAGCTGCGAGATGTTAGCCCTGGAGAAAAAAATAGTGTGAGGCTCCCTCCACACAAGGAAGCCCCACACTGTAAGTGCGAGCCCTCCTCCACACAAGGAAGGCCCGCACTGTTAGGGCGAGCTATAAAGCTCAAAATACACCCATTAACAATACAATTAATTGTTGAGCAAATGGTGTGCCAGCATTCCTACGAGCTGTGCCATATTGAGTAAGCTGAGGTCTTGGCCATTATTTCTCTGCTTGATAGAGAGACCTACAGCGCCATCTCTCGGCAGTGCTTGTCATCTTAGCTTACCGCTGGATTCGCCTTTTGCTTCTCTAATTCCCAGCGTGCGAGGCGCGCTCTGGCAGCATCTTGCAGAGGGTCCTCATTCCCCAGCATTAGCTTCATGGACCTGAGCATCATCTTAGTCGCTGGCTGGATCATCCATGCTGGCATTGTTCTTATGCCTATCATTTCCTGGTGCCTCTCAGAGAGTGTCAGGTAAGCCGCTTGGAAGAGAAGCTTGTAAACCAGTCTGGCCGGACCGGGAAGGGGGGCTTCATAAATCCATTTGATCACCTCTCTGGTGTCCTCGGTGACGATGAGCTCACTCTCGAAGCGCTCCAGGACCTCATTGAGCTCAGCCATTGTAGTGGGGCTCTCCTTCAATCCTAGCGGCTTCACAGATTCACCCCAGAGATTAACATAGGCATCGGCCCCTCCGGGAATAGGTGTCGATGAATACGCCTGATGAGTTTTTAAAAAGGAATCCATGAAGGCGATATGCACCCACAGTAGGAGATCCTGATGATAAGCGCTGTAGGACTTGGTATCGGAGCGCGCGTCGGTGTACTTGCCCTTCACCTTCTTGTGCATCGACTTAATGCGCTCGGCCTCCTTCATCAGATGCTCCTTCGAGGCGAAGGTCGTCACCGTGAGCCACTGGATTGTGCCCGCCAGCCTGCCGAGAGGATCATCCTTATAGCGTGAGTGATCCTTCACACCCGTCAGACTACCGGGATGTAATGCCTGCACCAAGAGAGCGCGCACACCACCCGCCATCGTCGCCAAATCGGCATGAATCACCCAGGGTGCCTCATCAGGCATATAGAGACCTGGACCTTCTCCGTCTGCTACCGCGCCAAGCCACGGCACCTGCCCAGTTTCATTGTTACAGAGCAGCGCTCTGAAACGTTTGGCAAAGAACTTCTGGAAGGAGATCAACATCACGGACTACTCAACCATCATTCTGCTAAGATGCAAAAAGATTATGGGGCTTGATGTCAATACGTAAGAATACACCGTGGAGAGAGCAGGGGGCTTTTTTATGACCATGCGGAGGATGGACAGGCGGGTGATTCTCATCCAGTATATCGGTAGATGGAGCTTCTCAATACATACGAAGATCAAGACGAGGCTGAGGCTGCGGAGAAAGTCATCACCGGCAAGAAGCGCTTGGCTAGTGACCGGGACGATAATGAGATCATCTACCGACTATTCGGCGAGCCCACATGGGGGAACTTCTACCTGCTCGGCATGTATGAGCTGCGAGAGCTCAAAGAGCTCGTTGACCTGAAGAAGGCGGGGCAGCCTTATGATGAGGCGAAGCACCAGAGTATCCTGCATGGCCTCCAGTTCCTTGAATCAAGCTACAGCCTGAAGATCCCAGAGCACTGGCGATGAGAGCTCGGCGATAGCGGTGCAGGGAAGTCATAAGCCTCCCTCACTACCTGCATCAGTAAGCAAAGCTAGCTAGCCATGCAAATAAGTGCCAGCATAGGAAGTTCAGAGAGAGGAGACCGAGTAGATAGAAACATGAGGGCATGTCTTTCTATTAGCAAAATCGGTGCCAATGTTAGAGTAATGAGGTGTGACGATTGGGTCACATCTATGGAGTGCTTCTAACTAGGAAACCCCTCCCTCGCTGCCTTGGTCAAAGTGCCCAGAGCACTTGGGGCATTTCAACCCGGCCAGAGACGTTACCTCGGTGACTTCCTCAGATTTACATTTTTTGCAGATCATTTTGTCCATCTTAGGGTCGATCTGTGAGATTTTGCCACACTTGCGGCAGAGATGATCCGGAGCATTGCCAGTGTGTATCCCGAAGAACGGCTCTGATTCCTCGGATTCCTCAGAGTTAGATGTGGGGAGTGGTATTGGCTCGCGCAGCTTTCCCATGAGGTCTATCCCATTCTCAGGATGGTAAAAGTAGTGCCTCTTTCCCTTCGAGTCCTGGACATAGGGATTACCATCGTCCCATGCGTCGACTTCGAAGCCGCACTTGTCGCAGGTGTAGATGGTGCTCATTGCCATGTTTGTAGGGTGGGGTAGTTGGGTTGATTGCTTGTGTATTTGGGTGAATGAGGAATGCGCGGACTTAGCCTTTTAATGTTTTCATGGTAAGGCCTGAAGAACTGGAATTTGAACTGGAAGTGTGATAGCATCTGCCCCAACACTGGCCGGTAGCAACAATAAATGATGCGGTTTGTTTTCCGATAGATCCAAACTGACGGCAATATGTTTCGAGTCATTGGGGGATTTTTGAATTTTGTGGAAACCTTCAGGAAGTGTGCCATATCGGAAGTCTAGCTTGCCCTTACGCTTCGCGCAAATATTGCCAAGCTCGTTGAGATCAATGATGTGTTTTGTTGAGTCAGCTACAGAGATTGATTTGCGCGGGGCTAATACGTAACCTTCTTTTTTTTCTGAGGACAGGCCGGTAAAGGCAACAAGTTTCTCATCATCGCTCAACCACGCTGTGTCTGCATAAAACAACAAGCCCTTTTCCTCGTGAACACTGGAAACCACTGCTGATGTTAGGCAGTTCGAGCATGTCAAAGGGATGTGAAGGACTAACAATGCTTTCAGAAATCTCATGGTGCGAATATTCTAGCAGATTAAGTCATAGCTATACCACCTTTAAAAAAAGACAGGGCCACCGGGGTGACCCTGCCTTGGCATATCTTTACAACACATCAGAACCTACAAACCGGCATTCATCAGAGTATTGGCAAATTGGGTCATATCATCTCGGCAGGTAATCGCTCCGATACCCATCTTCTTGAGTGCTATGTTATGTACTGGTCCCAAGACCTTCTTTAGCTGGCTGGCCTCCAGCTCGAGAGTCTCGTGGAACTGCTCTGAATCGCCACGAGTCATCTCCTTAGCATCCATGCCAGCGAGCAGGTCACAGGTGTAGTGGGTGATGTGTGCCATCTTCTTGTAGTTCAAACGGTCGGGGGTATCACTCGGCATATGGTAGTGAGCCCAGCGTCCACAGGAGAGGAATAGATAGGGGACACCATTCTCGCGAAATACACCATGATCACTCATATCACCGACGTAGTCGTTAAGCGTGGGCAGCACCTTGAGCCCCTTGGGTGAGTGGTGCTCACCCACGATATCGATCAGAGCCGCATTACTCTCCGTGCCAGTGATGAAGAGTAAGTTACTCAGCAATGGCACATTGATATCCTTGGACTCGATGCCTGGGATCTTGCTCAGAGTGGAGCCAATCCCCGGGATATCCCCAAGCAGCTCACCTGGTAAGCTAATGTCATGACCCACCAGATCCATCACAAGGGCAGCGTGCACGCCCTCGGGCTTCATCTGGTCCTCGTAGAAGCGGTTTGAGCCCATCGAGTAAGTCTGGAAGTGTGGGGGTTCCTCAGCATCAAAGATCGCAATAATGAGGTCACGCTCCAGATTGCCTAGATCAGCCGCCATTTCGCCCACAGCGAGGGCAATGGCCACAGCTGCGGCATTATCATCCGCACAAGGGGCGTCGATCACACTATCGTAGTGAGCGCCGATGAGTAGCGGCTGCAGCGAGCGATCCTTGCCCGGGATCACGCCGACAATATTGGTGAAGTCGATACCCTCATCCTCATAGGGAAGCCTGAAGGAGTCTCCCGAGTAAGGCACGCAGCCGATCTGCTCTAGGCGCTGCTCAAGATAACGCTCAACGATAGCGTGGCCCTCAGTGCCGACACGGCGGCCATTTTCCAAGGCAATGCTGCGCACGTCACGCTCCAGGTGCTTGGCGAGCTTGCTGACCTTGAGGAGGGGGGATGTTGGATTTAGGTTCTTTTTCATATTTAGTTCAGTATTTTTTGTAGTTTGTTTTTGGTGACGGCGACAAAGAGTGTGCCCTCTATAATAATATAATCGCGCGCGCGCACGTGAGGGAGGCGATCGATTAGCTGCTGTAGAGGACATAAGCTGCCCCACACTATAATGTGGGACGGCTAAACAATGACCCTCTACATATATATGTAGGGCAGTCATTCATTTTCCCTATTTTAGGGGGTTGTGGGCTTTTGGCTGGCCTAAATGTGGGAATGCTGGTGTGCACGGGGGGCCGTTTAATTCCCCCCAAAACTCTCCACCAATTCATCGAGCGCAGGGTGGAAGTAAGACTGCATCGCGATCTCGCAGGAGGTCTCGGCTGGGCAGGGGCTTGCCTCGAGGAATAGCCTGGCGACATCCTCATCACTGAGAGGTGCATCTGCACTCTCGAATGGCAGGTCATATTCGGTTTCGTATTCGTCTACGATGCGAAGTGATATTTTATCAGCATCCGAAGAACGGCGTGCCCGCAGACTGGTGACCTCTCCGTGAACAGAGTTGGTGAGAGACAATCGCGCGATTTCGACTTCGCCATCTTCAAGGTCTGGCAGATCCTCGCCTCCGCGTGCGTTAGGAGCTTGGTCACCGAGTGTATTCTTAAGTGGCTCAGAGAGGTTATGTTCCAGCCATGCTGGCGGTATCGATTCCCAGCCCTCTTCGACAATCTGATGGCGAATCAAGGCGCGCCGGTAGTTTCCCTTGATACGGTGGATGATATCCTCCTCAGGGAGCTCGTTGGAGGCGAAGTAGTTCATGGTATTGCTGAAGTAGCAGGCTGATTCAAAACACTGTTGGCTGGTCATTGCCTGTAGTATTAAACTATTCAATCAGGCCATCTAAAAGTACCGGCATTATAATAAGTTTCCTTAAGGTAGGTGAGGTCTTCTTCCCACTCACTGATCGCGAGGCTCATGTCGTCATTGTGTCTTCTTTTAGCGTTTCGCGCGAGCGTGGCGATAGTGTTTGCTAATTTTTGTAGGCGCGATGATGTTTTAGATTCAGCCCACTGATCCATGTATTCTTGTGACTGCACACGGGGGAGCTGCCCATTGTATATATAATTTAGAACCTCTCTTCGTTGGCTGCGGTAGGCTCCATTTTGGCCTACAGTGTATCCCATATATTTTAGTAGACCCTCTTCATAATTAAAATGGTCGTCTTCCAGTGCTTGGTTTGAATCTTTATTGACCGCGGTTGATGGCCACCTAAATGTGTGTAAGTCACTGACGCTTAATTCGGCAACATGGTTAGCTATTTCACGATAGAGATTTCGGGCTTTGTTTGTTCTGCGAAACTGGAGTTCCACTAAAATCTTTTGTAGATAATCTATATCCTCATAGTGATCTACAGCCTTTTTATGAAGTTCGATCCAAGTGAGTTGAATGTGTGGTCGTGTAATTTGGTCCATTGTTTGATTTGGAAATTAGGGTCAGCGGTTAGCCAAGGCAATCTTCACGCGGCGGGTGAAGTCCTTCTGCATCAGCTCCAGCAGAAAGTCCGCGAGGGCGTC
>JBNABE010000007.1:0-28824 GCA_049631945.1 Akkermansiaceae bacterium | reverse complement strand
ATTAGGTAGGAATTCGGCAACTTTTTTGGGTTCTTGGACCGGTCTTGATTGTTGTTTGCTAGATTTGAGTTGAGTTTTAGCACCTGTGTTGGAGCTTAATGATGACTGGTGGCTTGTTGAGGGGCTGTCATGAGGTGCTCTTTTTGGAGATTGTTGAGGCTGACTGCATTGCAGGAGAAAAAGAAGCGGCATGATCGCTGAAACTAAGAAAGCGGTACGGTGGTTAAGAAACATAATGAAAGAAGTATAGATGTATGGCGCTGAGGCTAGTCAAAAAGAGGGGTGATCGTGTAGCCTTTTTTCTTAAGAAGGTCCTGAACGGCGAGCTTGCCAGTGTAGTGTGCTGCTCCAACAGCAAAGAAATGGGATTTCTCAGGTTCTGCCTGTAGGAACTGATCGGCTTTGTTGGCCATGCCGACGTTTCTGTCATCAAGCAGTGCTTTCAATAGCCGCTCGGCAAGCTCTGGGTTGGAGTTCATCTTTTCCATTTCATTAGTCATGAGCTGAGCAATTTCGAGGGTTGAGCCAGTTAAATAGACGTTGAGCAGGCGTTCCACAGATTTAACTTCAAGTTTTTGCTCAGCAATCATCTGCTCAATGGAGTCCGAAAGTATGGATTGTTGCTCTTGTTCGTTGAATTGATCAAAAACAGCGACTTGTGAGTCTGCGCTTTCCAAGGCTGCTGTTTTCTTTTTTTTGTCGATTGCGCGCTGATAGAGCACGGCATCTAGAGGTTTTTTTGCCATGAGTTGATTTTCAAGCAGTGGTAGCGTTACGGCAACAGCCCAAGTTTTGAGGCTTTCAAAGGGGGTTGAGCTCAGTGCTGGGTTTATCTCTTTTAAAACAGCATCGAGTTTGTTGGTGAGTCTAGGGCCTATTGCTTGAGTCAGTTTTTTGCCGTCATTGCGCATTATCAACGGGGCTACTTTAAATTGAGCGGCTATATCGAGATCAATCTCACTATAAAAAATGTCAGCGGTAACGAAAGCTGACTCCGCATTGGGGTGTAAATGGATGACTCGCGGGTCGGAAAGATGGATGGTGCCAAAGAGATAGGAAGCAGTATGAAGGCCTTTACCCTCGATTTTGAAGAGGCAAGCCTTAACGGGGTGTTTTAGTTTGGCGACATCTACCTTTTGCTCTGCTAGGGTAAGCATAGGTAGGAGGGTTAGTGCGAATGTGAAAACTTTCCTCATTTATTGGAGGATCATGCGTATAGCTCGTTGGCTGTAAATGAAAAAGCTCAGACAAAATCAAGGCAGGAGGATTCCGAGTTATTGGTAGCCTGTGGCTCTGAAAAAAGACAAGCGAGCTTCCACACAAAGCCAGCATACAAAAGAGGTGTGTGAGAGGCTCTCACACACAGAGCCCCCCACACGGTTTTCTACGACCGTTAGGTCGTGGAAATGGTTTATTGGCCTCTATTCAGTGATCTTTTCCCGCCTAACTGGAATAATGTAAAGGCGGTCATGTGTTAGATATGTTAGGCGCGTGGAAACCTAACACGATATAGCTTGTTTTTGTCAACACTGATATTTGCTTTTTCACGTGATTTTGGCGTTTGCATGGTCGTGTATGTCCTTATTTTGGCGGTTCGAGTGATTGTTGACTTATCTGCATTTTTATTTGCCATCTTAGGTGAGGAGTTTATCTGTAACAGATATGAAGTTATTGTTACAAATAAGCCTGTTGTTACCACTTTGCTCGTCCACAGCGTTTGCTAATGCTGATTGGGGTAGTGAAGTAGCCAAAGGCTTAGAGGGCATTAGTGCGGTTAAACCAAAACAAGAACGTAAGTTGTTGGTTTATGCCGTTACACGTGGCTACCGGCATAAATCGATCGCTACCGGACAAGAAGCTATGCGCTTGATGGCTGAAAAAACAGAAGCCTTTAAGGTCGTTGTAAGCGATGATATGAGTAATTTTGAACCTGGTGTGATTGATCAATTCGATGCAATTTGTTTTTTGAATACCACCAAGGATGTCTTCAAGCCTGATAAAAAAGTTTGGAAAAACATGAAGCCGGGTGAAAAGAAACAAGCCGCCGAGAGAGAGCTCCGCCTACAAAAAAGCCTGATGGATTTTCTTAAAGCGGGTAAAGGTTTCATAGGCATACATGCTGCAACCGATACGTATTACTCTTGGAGTGAGTATGGTGAGATGATTGGCGGATATTTTGATGGTCATCCATGGAATGCAAATACGCCTGTCAGCATCATGGTGGAAAAAGGGCAGAAGGAACATGTGTGTTGTGCTCATCTGGAGGGTGAAAACCTAAATTTTAAGGAGGAAATTTATCAGTTTAAAGCGCCATACGACCCTGATAAATTACATATTTTACTGAGGCTTGATCCGGAGCAGAACGATTTCAGCAAGGGCAAGCGTGCAGATAAAAGTTATGGTGTAAGCTGGATAAAGCATCATGGTAAAGGTCGAGTGTTTTACAGCTCCCTTGGCCACAATGATCACATTTATGCCAATCCAAAGGTGCTCGAGCATTACCTAAGGGGGATCCAGTGGGCATTGGGTGACATTGAGGCTGAGGTTAAGCTTGGTAAGTGAATTACAGCCATTAGGACTGAAGGCATTCACTAGGCAAATGATTTGGCGAATAATTCAGACAATTAGCAACCTGTTCTGGTTGTGGACGATACTTGGCACAGCGTGGGCTTGGTTTTTCCCAAATCATTTTACATGGTTTATTACGAGTAATTTTCCAGGTACGGATATTCGCCTAATTAACCTTGGTCTAGGCGTTATCATGTTAGGAATGGGTATTACGCTCAGCGTGGATGATTTTAAGGCCGTCCTGCAGAGACCTTGGGTGGTTGGTCTGGGAGTCGTAGCCCAGTTCTTGATTATGCCTTTGTTAGGCTGGTCGGTAGCTGTGCTTTTCGATTTGCCGCCTATGCTGAAGCTAGGGGTTATTCTAGTAAGTTGTTGTCCAGGAGGAACGGCTTCCAATGTCATTTGCTTTCTTGCCAAAGCGAATGTGGCATTAAGTGTATTGATGACGATGTGTTCTACGCTTGTTGCGATTGTATTCACCCCCTTACTTACTAAGGTTTATGCGAGCGCTATCCTTGATGTAGATGCTTGGTCTATGTTTCGCAGTATGCTAACTATTGTGCTGTTGCCCGTTATCGGGGGAGTGTTGATAAATCACTTTTTTGGCCACAGGCTACAAGCTATCAAAAAAGTTTCACCTATTGTATCGATACTCGTCATTGTTCTGATCGTTGGTGGCATCGTTGGTGCGACCAAATCTAATATCATCACTTATTTCGGCGCGTTGTTGATCGCAATATTTATCCTTCACGCATTCGGTTTCTTGTTGGGCTACGGGGTCGCGTATTTTGCCAAACTAGCAGAAGGGGATCGACGAACCTTATCGATTGAGGTTGGTATGCAAAATTCAGGGTTAGGTAGCGCACTAGCTAAGCAGCACTTTACACTGCTTGCAGCAACTCCATGCGCGATATCTGCTGTTTATCACTGCTTAATTGGTAGTTTGCTCGCTGCAATTTGGAGGGTTTCAGAAACAAGTGGTAAAATCTAATCTGGCAGAGGGCTTTGATATGATGCCTCTACTCAGTGAGTCGCCGTGCCTGAACAGCTTTGGCAAATTCTTCGAGCATGTTCTCCGTGGTTTCCCAGTTGATGCACTCATCTGTGACTGATTGCCCATAGTTTAAGTCGGCTAGGCTACCCTTGAGTTTTTGGGCCCCTTCTACAAGATTGCTCTCAACCATGACAGAGGTGATCGCTTTGTTGCCAGCCGCTATTTGCTCACAAATTGACTGGGCGACAGCCGGTTGGTTTCTGTAGTCTTTGAGGGAGTTGCCATGCGAGCAGTCAACCATGATGGATTTTGGTAGATCTGCAGCTTCGAGTTGTTTGGTTACTTCTCGAATGCTCTCGGTGTCGTAGTTAGGGCCTTTCGAGGACCCTCTGAGTATTAGGTGGCAAGCATCATTTCCTTTGGTGGATACAATGGCTGTGACACCTTGTTTGGTGACGGAGAGAAAGTGGTGTTGTCCTGCTGAGGCTTGGATGGCATCGAATGCGATTTGATTGGATCCTCCAGTGCCGTTTTTGAAGCCAACAGGCATGGAGAGCCCTGAGGCAAGCTCGCGATGAATTTGAGATTCAGTGGTGCGTGCGCCAATGGCTCCCCAACTGATCAGCTCAGCATAATATTGAGGTGATATAGTGTCTAAAAACTCAGTGCCTGCAGGTATGCCTATTTTTGCAAGCTCGATCAGTAATTCTCGGGCGATATGTAAACCGTGATTGATGTCGAAGGATCCATCTAGGTGGGGGTCGTTGATGAGACCTTTCCAGCCGACTGTTGTGCGTGGTTTTTCGAAGTAGACACGCATGACCACAAGTAGGTCGTCTGTGTAGCGTTTGCTGGCCTCTCTCAGGCGGGTGGCGTATTCGATAGCAGCTCCTGGGTCGTGGATGGAACATGGGCCGACGACGACCATGAGGCGATCATCTTTCCCTTTCAGGATGTCTTCACTGGCCTTGCGGGCAGTTGCAACGGTTTGAGCTGCACTTTCTGGAATAGGCAGATGATGAGATAATACTGCTGGAGAGATTAACGGTTTGATTTCGTTAATACGAAGGTCGTCTGTTTGGAATTCGTTCACGTTTTTGGTTCAAGTTAAAATAATAAATGCCTAGTTTTGTATGAAGTTGTTTTTTTAGTAGGAACTTAAATAGATCCTTGCCGAGTTTCGCCTGCTTCGTTGGCTTGCCAGTAGTGACCACTCTCGATGTCCAGGCAGGTTAGCCAGCCATCACGACAAGCTGAAGTATCGATGCATATCGCATGATCAAGCTTAAGTGGGTATCCCTCCAGCTGTGGTGTGTGACCACAGACAATGATTTTTCCTGATTTGTGCGCTTTAGTCTCAAAAACACGCTGCCAGAGAGTGAAGTTTTCCTCTTGATCTTGTAGGTCAGTTTCAGGCTCAAGACCAGCGTGGACCAGGATGTGATTCTCCGCCTCATAGTATGGTTGGCATGATTGAAAGAACTCCCAATATGTCTGGGGGATATCTTCTTTGCTTAACAGGGGTGGCTGAAGGTCGAAGGACCGCATGGTGGCTTCGCCTCCGTTATAGAGCCAGAAGTAGCGTTCTTGTTCCGAGGTAAGGGCGTTTTCCATCATCACCTCGTGATTGCCCTTGAGGTTGATAACTCGATGGGCTTTTCCAAGTTCAATGAGTAAGTCGATGACTTCTTTTGAATCTGGCCCGCGGTCGATATAATCTCCTAGCGTGACAATAGTATCATCTGAGCGAAAATTAACGTAATCACACAACACCTTGAGTGCAGTGTGTGATCCGTGAATATCTCCAATAGCGAGCGTGCGCATGATAAGAAGTGGTGATTAGGAGGGCTTAGTGTTGGTATTTCCAATCACCAAGGCTAAGTAACTCAACCTTAGTGCAGGTGATGCCATTTTCGTAGAAGCCGAGGCGTTTAGCGCTTCCTGATGTCACATCAACAATACGGCCTTTAATGTAGGGGCCTCTGTCTGTAACTGTGAGTAATTCCGAGCGTCCATTGCCTAAATTTGTGACTCTTATTTGGCTGCCCATGGGCCATTTTTTGTGTGCTGCTGTTTGCGCGTCATCAGATAAAGAACGACCGCTGGCGGTATGGGTGCCTCGGTTTGTTTTGATATTATACCAAGAGGCGATACCAATCTCAGTGCTGAGGGGTGATCCAAATTCGCCATCTGATTTTGATAGCATGTGGGCTTTGCAGCCACAGGCACAGAAGCACAGTGCGATGATGTGGAAACACTTTATCATGGTGGGACTTGGAGGTGGGTCAGCTTGTCAATTTAACGGTTGTTGCTTTAGTCGTTTTTGAGCACTTTAATGAAGGCGTCCTGAGGAATGTTGACCTTGCCGATTGCTTTCATTTTGGCTTTACCTTTTTTCTGCTTTTCGAGCAGCTTGCGCTTACGGGAGATGTCGCCACCGTAACACTTAGCAGTGACGTTTTTGCGCATGGCTGAAATGGATTCCCGGGCAATAATTTTGCCTCCTATCGCGGCTTGAATAGCCACAACGAAGAGCTGTTGAGGAATTACGTCCTTGAGTTTTTTGCACAAATGACGTCCGTAAGGAGCTGCTTTATCGACATGGACGATTGAGGAAAATGCATCCACAGGCTCGCTAGCAATTAGGATGTCCATTTTGACCAATTTGCCTGGCTTGTAGCCGGCATGTTCATAGTCCATAGAGCCGTAGCCTCGGGTCATGGATTTGAGCTTATCGTTAAAGTCGATCAGGATTTCAGAGAGGGGAATGGTGCAGGTTAGCATGACACGTGTTTCATCGATCGTTTCGGTGTTTTCCATATCGCCCCGTTTTTCCATGACGAGCTTCATCATCTCACCAATATAGTCCCCAGGAATCATGATATAGAGCCGGACCACAGGTTCCCGTATTTCTTGAACCTCCTGTGACTCAGGAAGTAAGCATGGATTGTCTATAATAATTTCCTCACCGTTAGTCTTGGTGACTTCGTAAATTACTGATGGATAGGTGGAGATGATATCCATGTTGAACTCACGACGAAGTCGTTCTTGGATAATCTCCATGTGGAGTAGACCAAGGAATCCACAACGAAAACCGAAACCCAGTGCTACGGATGATTCTGATTGCCATGTGAAGGCTGCATCATTGATCTGGAGCTTGCCCATCGCAAGTTTTAGAGCTTCGAAATCTGATGAGTCTACTGGGTAAATGCCAGAGAAAACCATCGGCTGAATTTCTTTGAAACCTGGCAGAGGTTCTAGACATGGGTGGGTGGTGTCAGTGATCGTATCACCGATTTTCACCTCATCAGCTGACTTCATGTTGGCAATAACGTAGCCAACGTCACCAGCAACTAGCTCGTCACGCTTGGTCATGCCAGGTGTAAACACACCGACTTCTTTAATCTCGTAGGTTTTTGGCGTATGGAAAAGCTTGATACGAGTGCCCCGTTTCATGCTGCCTGACATCACGCGTACGTAGGAGACAACACCGCGAAAGGTGTCATATACAGAATCAAATACAGAAGCGCGTAGCAGTTTGTCATCATCTTCCTCGGGCGGTGGGATGCGCTCGACCACGGCTTCTAAAATCTCTTCAATACCAATACCATTTTTGGCCGAAGCGGGTATGGCTTCGTCTGCAGGTATGCAAATAATATCCTCCAGTTGTTTATGCACTTTGGGTAAATCAGCAGAGGGAAGGTCGATCTTGTTGATCACGGGGATAATCGTCAATTCTTGCTCATTGGCGAGGTGCAGGTTGGCCATGGTCTGAGCCTCCACCCCTTGAGCTGCATCCACGATTAAAAGGGCCCCTTCGCAAGCGGCAAGTGAACGTGAAACTTCATAAGAGAAGTCAACGTGTCCAGGCGTATCAAGTAAGTTGAGCTGATATGTTTGCCCATCTTTGGCCTTGTAGGACATGGTAACTGGGTGAGACTTAATGGTGATGCCTCGTTCCCGCTCGAGATCCATTGCATCGAGTAGCTGATCTTGCTGCTCACGCTCAGAAATCGTCTGGGTAAACTCCAATAACCGATCAGACAAAGTGGTCTTGCCGTGATCGATGTGGGCGATGATGGAAAAATTACGAGTGAGTTCGGTAGACATGCCAATGATCAGTCAGTAATGATAAATGAGCAATTCTCTAGCCTTTGATCTCCATGAGCATCTGGGCATTATTCGGAAACTTCTTGAGGAAAAAGAGTAGCCTCTCCATTGCTTCTTCAGGACGGTGACCAGCAAGACCTCTGCGAATCAAGTTGATTTTGTGCAGTAAATGCTCCGCCATGATTAGTTCCTCCCGCCGCGTTCCTGATTTGAAAATATCGACAGCCGGGTAGATGTATTGTTCAGCAATACGACGGTCCAGCACGAGCTCCATGTTTCCTGTTCCCTTAAATTCTTGGAAAATAGCCTCGTCTGCACGAGAGTTTGTTTGAATAAGGGCTGTTGCTAAAACTGTGAGTGAGCCTGCATTACGAGTATTTCGTGCTGCTGCAAAAAGTCGGCGTGGCATCTCCAAGGCTCCAGCAACGATACCACCAGATTGGTAACCACGACCTTTACCGCCGCGCATTGAAGTATTGTAGGCGCGAGCTAGGCGTGTGATCGAATCCATAAGCACAAGCACGTCTTTGCCGCCCTCCACCAAGCGTTTGCAGCGTTCGATACACATTTCTGAGATACGGCAATGATTGCGGGCCCCATCATCATTGGAGCTGGCATAGATCTCGGCATCAGGAAGGCAGCGGCGAAACTCGGTGACTTCCTCAGGGCGCTCATCGACGAGAAGAATAATCAAGTGGATAGATTCGTCATATTTCTCTTTGATCGCTTCCGCCATATGCAGTAGCAGGGTGGTTTTACCCGAGCGGGGAGGCGATACAATGAGCCCTCGTTGGCCTCGGCCAACAGGGGCGACGATATCAAGAACTCGAGTGGTAAAGCGCTCTGGCGTAGTTTCAAAGGCAATACGGCGATCTGGGTTGACTGCCTTCAATTCCTCAAAATGGGGGAGTTTGAATGCGTCATCTGGAGAAAGGTCGTTTACAGCCGTGATCTCTGTGAGTTGAGGTCCGCGTGGTCCATCTTGGGATTTGCCATGAATCCATACGCCGGCGCGAAGGCCATGCTTACGTATGAAGTCTGGCGGCACAAACACATCCTCTTTACATTGTGCGTAGTTTTTTTCGGGGATACGTAGAAAGCCGAAGCCTTTAGGCGCTAGCTCCAGCATGCCATTTACTTCAACAGGGTCGCCAGTCAGAACTATTGGTTTCCGCTCTCGGTTGTTGTCTCGGCGGTCACGCCTATTCTTGTTGTTGCCCCTGTTACGGTTGTTGTTTTTTCTCCTTCTGTTGGAAGAGCGAGATCGGTCACCTTGTCTACCATCTGCGTTCTCATCAGTGGAATCTTGATTTTGTTTATTGCCTGAGTTTTTTTTGACTGGTCCAAGGCCTTTTACACGCCCCATACGAGGCTGATCTCCTGAGTTGTCATCATTCGCTTGTCGTGAGTTGGTGGTCTCATCGGGCGAGCTTTTCTTGGGGTTTGAGTCCTGTTTGGCTTGGTCGCTCATAATTTGGCAGGTAATTGAATTCGATGGATGAATTCTATGGAGAGAGTTCGTGGTGATGGGTGAAGATGCTATTTTTTAGCTGATACATTGAGTTGATGTCTTCCAATATTTTAGAGAAACGACTCATGCAGGATTTTGTTTATGTGTGCCATGTAGCACATGAGGGTGTCTTAGGACAATAGGTGGGCACAGCCGCCATTGTGTGATATCGCTCACTGCTGGGGCGCACAAATTCGCTATCCCTGAGAGGTGATATCATGGGTGACGGAAATTGGCTAAAAAGAATGGTTGTTGACCAAGAAAGTATTGGTTCAAACCTGTCTGCCAAATCGTCCAGACAACTCAAATATGCACAACATGCACAGCAATGGCAATCATTTTTTATGTGTGAGCTGACTTCGCAAAGTGCCTTGATTGCTCAGCTGCTGATTGCTGCGGGCTGTTCAGGAATAGTTGTTTGCAAAATGCTGGAGTCAGTTCTGGCACGTAAGCTAGGGCATGCTTTCGGTAATAGTAAAATGTCTCCTGTTTTATGCAATCTGCCATCACCCGACTCTATATCGCCACTGATGACAGTGACGATAGAGAAGCGGTTGGGATTCGGGTTGGTAATGGTACCATTTGCAGGAATGTTGAGGCGGTCCACATTAAAGTGAAGGCATCGGGCAAGCTGAGTGCCATCTGCCTGATCCATACTTGGCTCAATGTCCCCGAAGTCGATGCACCTCACTGATGACTCAATATGAAGTTCTCGAGGTTTGCCATCGAGCCCCAGTCTGTTCCAGTCGAACACGCGATAGGTTGTATCTGAATTTTGTTGAATCTCGTAAATGAGTAATCCGGCGCCAATGGCGTGGAGGCGACCCGAGGGAATGAATATCGATTCCCCGCGCTTGGGCTTTATGCAGTGGACAACATCGCCGACCTCACCGTTCTCGACAGCCTTATCAAAGTCTTTTTTGGATATGCCCGATTTGAGGCCGACATAGAGTTTTGCGTCGGGGCTGGCCTCGGCAATATACCACATTTCGGTTTTTGGCTCACCCCCAAGTTCGGAAGCTATTGACGAGGGTGGGTGGACTTGGATTGATAGCTTGTCGCGAGCATCAAGTATTTTGATAAGTAATGGAAAACGTGGGGTGTTTTTGAATCCAGTCCCGAAAATTTCATCTCGCTTGTTCTGCCATAGATCATTGAGGGAGCATCCCTTGAATGGTCCATAATTTACTAGGGATTGCTCATTGGGACGGTCTGTTATCTCCCATGCTTCACCGTAAGGGCGGTCGGCGGCGGGTAGTTTTCTGGAGTAGACCTTTTCAAGTTCTCGACCTCCCCAAACACGTTCCATGTAGATGGGGTCAAAAGTGATAACATGCATGTCATTGAGATTAACTAAGAGCATGAATGTGTCTAATAATAACTCAGAAAAATATTCGCATCTTACGATGATTATACTATCAACGTGTATGGATCATTCGAAGGCTGAGGTCGCCAATCAAGCGTGGATAAAAGCGGAAAATCTACACCGTGGTTATTCGGTAGGGAAAAAGCGTATTGAGGTGTTACATGGTATTGATTTGCAGATTGAACGAGGAGAGAAGGTGTTCCTTTGTGGGCCAAGTGGAGCGGGTAAGACTACCCTGATGTATATCCTGGCGGGGCTCGAGAAGCCTGAACAGGGCAAGGTCTGGGTTGATCGTCGAGACCTTTATGCAATGTCACGCAGGCAGCAAGCTAAGATCAGGAACGAATGTATGTCTTACATCTTCCAGAATTATTACCTCATGCCAGAGCTGACCGCGTTAGAGAATGTGATGGTGCCGGCAATGATCAGCGGTCATGATGCTATGGAGAAGGCCAGAGAGTCATTGGAGCGTGTTGGCTTGGCGAGACGCATGGATCACTTGCCTGCTGAGCTCAGTGGTGGCGAACAGCAGCGAGTAGCGATTGCTCGTGCTCTTGTTAATTCTCCACAAATTATTTTTGCAGATGAACCTACCGGCAATCTGGACTCCCGCAATGGCGAGCAGGTGATGGAGATGCTGCTGGCATTATCATCTGAGGATGGTGCTACTCTTGTCGTGGTGACCCATGATGAGGCATTGTCGGTGAACGGAGACCGAAAGTTGACCGTCAAAGACGGAATGATTTGCTGAGATGCTGTCATTGGCGTAAAAATTGCGTGTTCATTACGCTTGTTTCATGCTTTAACCCGCAGCACACATTGATAACTTATAAATTATTAAAGATAAAATTTGCATGAGTGACTCACAAAAAATCTGGTTGGACGGCCAAATGCTGGACGAATCTGAGGCTAAAATTTCCGTGTTTGATCATGGTCTACTATATGGCGATGGTATCTTTGAGGGAATCCGCTGCTACAATGGTCGGGTTTTTCGCTTGGAAGAGCATGTAGAACGCTTGTTCTTATCAGCACGCGCCATCTTGCTTGAGATGCCATGGACGGAACAAGAGGTGTGTGACATCGTTTGCGACACGATTCGGGCAAACGGGCTATCAGATGGATACATTCGTTTGGTGGTGACACGAGGCAGCGGAGGCCTTGGTCTCAATCCATATCTTTGCAAGAAGCCATCAATGTTCTGCATCGCAGCCTCAATCCAGCTTTACCCTGAGGAATATTATCAAAAAGGCTTAGAGTTGATTACGTGTTCTACGCGGCGACCAAGTCACGCGACTTTGAGCCCTCAGGTGAAGTCGCTTAACTATCTTAACAATATCATGGCCAAGGTTGAGTGCATTAAAGCAGGTGTCATGGAAGGTTTGATGCTCAACGACGCAGGCACAGTTGCCGAATGCACTGGTGATACCGTTTTTATTGTCAAAAATGATGTGATTTTAACGCCGAAAATAACAGACGGTGCTCTTGATGGTATCACCCGTGGTGTTATTTTTGATTTATGCCAGCATCTGAAAATCGAAATTATCGAGGACACCCTGACAAGATACGATATCTACACAGCAGATGAGGTCTTTCTCACAGGGACGGCTGCTGAGGTCATTCCTGTTGTTAAAGTGGATGATCGTCCTATTGGAAATGGTGAACCAGGAGCAATCTTCAAACAGCTTTTGGCAGCTTTCCGTCAGGAAGCTGACTCAACTGGTACGGAAATCTAATGCTTTATCCCTTGCCATAACAGGCTGAGCTCGGTGATACTGAACTTATGCCAGTTAAAGGAGCATTAGATAAGTATTTGATTAAGCCGGGGCAAAAATTGAATCTCGCCCAATGCGAGACAAATGACAAATCTCTCTTTGATGGGGGTAAGGATGAGCATGGGCCTTTTCTTGCTCAGCTGAGAGAAGAGCTAAAAATCCAGCAAAATCACCTCTATGCAGAGAACAAGCATCGCTTGCTTGTTGTTATTCAAGCCATGGATACAGGAGGCAAAGATGGCACTGTAAAAAGTGTATTCTCTGATGTTGATCCACAGGGCATTCATGTGGAGCCATTCAAAAAGCCCTCAGAAGATGAGCTTGCACGTGATTTTCTCTGGCGTGTACATGCTAAAGTGCCTCGCAATGGTCAAATAGTGGTATTTAACCGCAGTCACTATGAGGACATACTAGCAGTGAGGGTGAAAAATATATTCCCTGAATCGGTTTGGAAGCCTCGCTATCAGCACATCATTGACTTTGAGCAGATGCTCGCCGACGAGGGTACGACGATTGTTAAGATCTTTTTGCACATCTCTAAAGAGGAGCAAAAAGAAAGGTTGCAGGCGCGATTAGATAATGTCGTAAAGCATTGGAAATTTAATCCTGATGATCTTGCAGATCGAGTTCGATGGGATGAGTTCCAGGCAGTCTATGAGGATTTGATTGCAAAAACATCCACAGAATCTTCACCATGGTATGTGGTGCCAGCCGATCGGAAGTGGTATCGTAACCTCGTCGTTGCTCGCATCATTGTGGACACATTGAAGGATCTCGACATGAAGTTTCCGATTGCTGATTGGATGGCTGAAGATATCGTAATTGATTGAGATTGTGAGCGTCTACTCGAGAGAGTTTGTTGTCCGGACTGAAGGAAAGGGGACTTATGAGCTCACTGCTGAGGTAGCTCAATGTGTTGCTGATGCTGGGGTGGAAACTGGGACGGTGACGGTCTTTGTGCAGCATACTAGTGCTAGTCTTGTCATCATGGAAAATGCTGACCCATCAGCTAGAACAGATTTAGAGGCGTTTTTCGACCAGCTTGTTCCGGAAGATACGCCTTATTTTATTCATACTTATGAAGGGCCGGATGATATGCCATCTCATATAAGAATGGCTCTGACGCGGACGAGTGAGGTAATACCAATCATTCATGGTAAGATGATGCTTGGAACATGGCAGGGGGTTTTTCTTTTTGAGCACAGGCGATCGGCTTATAACCGTCACTTGAGTCTTGTTATACAGGGCGAGTAAGTAGCTAGTTGATTGCTTATTTCAAGACTCGGAAGTTTTCATTCCGTTGTGTCACACCGAGCTTGTCCATGTGCTCGAGTAAAGGCATGACGATTTTGCGCGTTGATTGGAGATGTTGGCGAAGGTCACTTGCTGTGGCTTGCCCATGAATAGAGATAAACTTCATCACGCTTTCAATCGCTTTGTTGAGTGCATTTGTGCTAATCACGATTTTGGCGTCGAGCTCAACAATCTGATCTGAGCGAATGAGGAATTTTATCGCTTGGTCCTCTGCAGCAGTATGTATCAGGTCTGATTTGTTAGGTGGATTGAGGCCGCATTGATTGAGTTGGCTGACAATGGCGCTGGCTATTTTTTTGATGTCATCCGGCAGCGTGAGGCGGTGATTTTGGTGCGCTATTCCTGGTCCGCTTACTTGGTAGCCTTTTGCCTCAAGGGTCGTAATGATTAGGGCGGCGGTGCTGGATGGACTATCGATAACCTTATGAAGCTCCTCGATTGGCATGTGAGGTAGATCTGGGTGCTGCTTGTGCCAATTACGAATGGCTTGTTCGGCTGCGTCTTGGAGTTTTTTCCACCATTTACCGTGAATAAGAAGGTTTCCATGGCGTAAGATACTTCCTTCTGCGACAAGGTGCTCGCAGGTTTGTTGAATGAGGTCGGGATGAAACGGGTGATTGGTTAATACCCGATCAGCCTCCAAAACCCTGTCGCGGAGTATGGACGTGCGAATGTAGACAGCTGGGTTGTCAGGCTGTGCCGCCCTGTCTTTGAGAAAAGCCTCTCGGGAAGCCGTGCGAAAGCCTTGTCGCGCTGGCAGGGCGTCGAGCACGGTACCCCCAGCGAGTGTGCTCTGTTGCGACCCATCTCTCAAAACGATACGATCACCCGTAAATATGAATAGCTCATTGTCCATGCGCAGTTGAGCTAGGCAATCTTCCCCCGGATTCAGCTGACTGCGATCGTGAAGAATGACTCGTGCCTTGCAGCGAGCGGAGCCATGGTGAATGACAACCGTTTCCATGTGTTTGAGGGCTCGGGGTTTGATGCCTGGTATGGACCGAGCCAAGCGATGCAGGTGAACGTCTACAGTATTGCTGGGGCTACCGGAATTATCGGTTGTCAGTGTCAGGCCACGCTTTGCCCCTGGTTTTCCGGGGGCGTCAATCGGGAGGTCGGGAAGGTTGAGTGCTGTACGCATTCCCGAAGATGCTTGGTCAAGGGGCTGGTTATGGCTTTGGATGTATCTAACCTTCGCCGATATGCCTAATGGCTGAGCGATGAGTGAATCGCCAACCTTTATATTACTGCCCGTGAGAGTTCCTGTGACAACCGTTCCAGTGCCTTTGGGAGAGAAGACGCGATCAATCTCAAGGCGAGGCTTCAGGTTGTCTTGTGGCTGCTGGTGGGTGCTGAGTAGTTGGCTAAGTGTTTGTTTAAGCGTGTCGATACCCTCGCCTGTGACCGAAGATACTGGAATAATAGGGGCCTCTGCTATTGAGGTCTCTTGGAGCTCGTCTCGAAGCATTTCCACACTAAATGGCACATCCTCACAAAGGTCAGATTTAGTCAGTGCTATGATAATGTTTGAGATGCCAAGGTAGTTAAGAATGTGCAAGTGCTCTTCTGATTGGGGCATCCAGCCATCATCAGCAGCAATGATAAAAAGAGCAATATCGAGTGTGCCAACGCCGGCGACCATATTGTTTACAAAATCAGCATGTCCGGGCACGTCGACAATGCCGATCTCATAAGATTCTGATTCATTGCTCAGCGAGAGGTGAGCAAATCCGAGATCAATGGTTACGCCGCGGGCTTTTTCCTCGGGGAGACGATCGGGGTTAGTGCCAGTGAGACGTTGTACCAATGAGGATTTGCCATGGTCAATATGTCCAGCGGTGCCGAGAATGATGTGATGTGTCACGACTAGAGGTTTAGAAATAGTTAGTGATCAATCAAGTGATTATGCACCTAAATAATTATCTGGGCCGATTACTTAAAAAGATGTTTCGTACGCATTTCATTGGCCTCAGCATTGTAGATGTTGAAGTCAACTCTTGAGAAAGCCTTTATGTCAAAGGTAGCGTCTCCCGTGGCCTGGCTATAGCCGCTGAGTTTGCCGTCTTCGATGGATGAAAGTCTGAGTGTGATGAAACCACCCGAGTGAAACCAAGCACGTACGTCAGCTCGATACTTTTTTGGTTCTTCTCGCTTGTCATGCCAATGGACTGATTTGATCTTTCCAATTGGTATATTTATCGGTGTGTGTTGTGTGCGAACTAACATTCGTTCGTCCTTGATCGTACCGACATCGCAGGGGATGTTGTCACCGTTGATCAATAGGATATTATGAGATGGTTTGTCTTCGTTTCCTACATTTCTGCCCTCCATTTGTAGATGGCTCGTTGCGAGGCCGTGCCATGGAGAAATACTGATATTAGATATGGCGACCGACCTTGCAGGATGAGAGACGAAAGCTAATGCAGTGCCCAGGTCTTGAGTTCCTGGTATGGGAGATTGTATAATGCCGGCCTCTTGACCATCGATGTGTATATTTGCAGTGCCTGTCTCACGGTTGACATAGATATCAAAGCGACTTTTTGTGGGCTTTGGTTTGACCTCGGTGGCAAACCTCAGGCGTCTATGGCCTTGCTCTCTGCCCTCAGTGCGAGTGATCATCACGACAGCGTATTTATCAAATTTGAAATTATAACACGCTGCGGGTTGCCTACTTTGTGGGTCAGATGAGTATAATTGGAGAGAAAAGCCTAGCTGGTCTTCCCAAGAGACATCGAAGCGAACATGTGCTTTATCCCTTAAACCCATTTCTTTGCCAATGCATTCTGCATTCTGGCTATTAGATATGAGATTTCCCTCTTTAAATTGCCATGTATGGGATTTAGCTGGTATTTGTTGATCCGAATTTACCCACTCCTCGATATTGTTTGGCCCGTGATACTGACCTTGTTGCTTGCTAATAATATTGAGGGATTTAATCATAGAGCGCTTGAGTGTTAGGCGTTCGCTATATGGTGTGTTAATTACAATGCTGTCTGCAGTAAGCTCCTCTAATCGGCCGCTAATCGTGTCGCCACTGGTTTCTTGGTTGCGGTGGTGAACTTCTATTCGGCTGTAGGTGTCTGCAGACAGGGTGTGCCCTGCTTTCTGCATTTTAATAGAAAGAATCTGGGACGTATGGAAAACCGCCGCTTCGCTCAAGCAAGTGGCGTTGATAGTCAGATGTTCATCTTTGATAGATACTACAGTGCCAGATAGTTTATCCCCATTTCTTAATGTGATCTCGGCGAGTTGATGTGGCTCATGGCTTTTGTTTGCATCTCTATTGTTGCTTAGAGATTTGAAGGCGTCATGGGATAGTTGAATCGATCCTAGTAGAGGATGCAAGACGGTCATTTTTTCACCTGATATTTTTAGCTGGCTTATGCTTAGTGTGCTGTCGTTTTTGAGTGTTAGACTGTAACCTGATTTGGTGGGTGGATTTTGTATTGCTCTTTGTTTAAATAGGAGTTGGCTGACCCTGTGCTCGGGGATGCGCTCTACGTCTTTTGACCCCTCGCGTTCTATCAGAATCATTCTGTCAACCGCACCCGAGCCATTGTTGGTCTCAATGCTAATAATTTCACCACGAATATATTCTCCTTCATTATCCGTAAGCATATCTGTATCTGAGCTTCTTGCATCTGGGTCATAGAACCTTGGTTTGGTATCACCTTTGATCGCAGTAATCGATAGGTTGCTAATCACGCAATTGGTGGCGTCTTTGCTGCGGTTGTCGAATATTACATAATTACCCTCAACAGATTCATGCGTGTCCTGCCAAGTGCCTGTGAATTGTGAATCAAGATACAACGATATGAGACCTTCTTGTTTATCAATCCGAAGATCGAGATTGAGTGAGTTATTTTCTTTTTGAAGTTGTTTGATTTCCGGGCTGTCTAGACTGGCAATACGGATAGCTCGATCTTGGTCGTTGAGATAGCGTCTAATTTCGAGTCCCTCAGCATTAAAGATGAGTTCGTAAGTGTTTTGTTTACTGCTTGCAGAGCCGTTTTCAGCAAAAAAGCGAAATGCGAAATTGGGCGATTTCTTCCATTGGATAGTGTAGCGAAAGCGAGCCCGATCGGGAATGTCGACCAACTGAGCTAGATGACCAGTTCCTTGAAAGTGAAAATCATCCGTCATCGTCCATGTTCCTCTCATCAGTGACCACTTCGCAGGCGGTTCATAACCTGAAAAGATCACGTTTTCTGTGGTGATGCCGAAGCGTATTGCAGCCACTTTGGATCGGTCGATGCTCATGCTGCCAGCATACCAGGTTGAGATATTGATGATGCCTTCTTTTGATGAAAGTATATCACAAGGTAATTGGTCGCCGTTGGTCAGTGTTAAGATCTCGGAGTGATTTGTCTGAGGTTGGTTAGGGGGAGAAGATGTGAGGTGCTTGAGAGAAGAGCTTTTTACAAAGATCGCTTGCTCAGACAAGTCGGGCTGGATGGTGATTATGCCTTCAATAAAGGATAGAATCTTGCCAGTGATCGTGTCACCATACTGGGTCTCTATTGAATCTCCCGCGGCAGAGTTGATGCAGACGGTGAAAGCAATGACCCCCAGTAAGGGTTTAAGTAGATTTATTCTTTGTAAGAAAGTTTTCATTTTACATCGTTGCAAGCTCGGCTCAGTTACTGCGTTATTTTTCGTAAATGGGGAGGAAGCGGTAGTTTAATGCAAGTGATAAGCAGGCAGCGGCGGTAGTGTATGCATTGCCATAAGTCCCGGCAAAAGACCCATCTGGCAATTGAGCTGCAGATAGCAGGCGTGTGTTGTCCTTGTTCCATTTTTCCCATTCGGCCTCATCGGCTTGGAAGAGAGCTTGGGCCATATAGTAGCGGTGATAGAACGGCCATTTCTCACCCTGATTTTTAATATTTTTGATGAGGTGTTCTCTGGACCGTGAGTAACCTTCATCATTTTTCTTTTTGCTCAATGAATAGCATAATGAACCAATAGCCGTGAGTGTGACGTTGTTGTTGCCTCGTGACGTATATCCATAAGCACCAGTGGCGCTTCGACATGTTTTCATATATCCTAGGCCTTTGTCGATGGCTTCATCAGGAATTGGAATGCCAGCATTTCGTGCAGCTAAGAGAGCAACCAACTGACAGCCAGAAACCGTGCTGTCAGCATCCATTGTGTCTGGCGCGTAACGCCAGCCATTACGAGGATTAATTTTCTGTGCTTTTAAAATGAGTTTGACGCATTTGCTCAAAGCGGGTCCGATACGGCGGTCATCTATCATGCCATAACACTCAGCTAGTGCCAGAGTAGTGAAGCCATGGTCATACATTTGAGGGCCGATATAGCCGTCTGGAGCTTCTTGGCTTAGCCTGAGGAGGTAGTTCAGTGATTTCTGAATGTTTTTGGCATAAGGACCATGATTAGGATCGTCACCATGTGCTAGAAAAGCGAGTATGCAAAATGCAACACTTCCTGGACGAGCACCTGTTCCGGTCAATCCATCTACTGACCACGTGCCGTCTTGGGCTTGTGTTTTGGCAAGATAGCGTAAGGCGCGTTGGTAAATATTTTCTACCTCATTAGATATAGTGTCATTGGTCACCCTTGGAAATGTTTGTGCTGACACGTATGCAGATGGGCATGCGAAAACGATTGCGATCGTTATCATCCTAGCATGGTAGAAGTAGCGTTGTGTCAGTTTGTTTTTCAACATGATAGATAGAAAAAAGGGCGTTCAGAAATGAATAGTGAGGCTATGAAGGTTTGGATCTATTGACTTAGTTGCTTTGAGCAGGAGGAGTGGGGGGCGCGGTTTTGTTGATAGCTCCGCGGTTATAGGCGTCCATAGCTTGATGAAATTCTCTTGGCAGGGAGCCTCCGACAGTGCCCGATTTTCGGGGAACTCTACGGTCAGAATTCTCTGTCGTATTGTCTGGTTCACCCTTTTCGCCTCCTCCGGAGCGGCCTTGGTTGCCCTGGCCGCCCTGGTCGCCCTGGCCTGGCTGTTGACCTTGTTGCTTTCCAGGCTGCTGAGATTCGCCTAGGTCTTTACCGCCATCCATCATGTTTTTGAGCATATCGAGCATGGAACCCATGCTTTTTTGGCTATTTTTTCATCCGCCATCTTTTTTTTGGTTTTGCTGCTTTTTCTTCGCTGCTTCGAATATTTTCTCAATGACTTCAGTTTCTGTAGCGATTGTTGCTCCTCCCGTGTTTTTTTGGTCAAGTAGATCGGTAGCGTCGGCCATAATCAATTCTATTTCACGGAGCATCTTGATGACTTCAGGATCGGTCTGCTCATCGATGAGGTCTTGCACGTCTGCCGAGAGTTCGTCCTGTTCCAGAGATAATAACTGTGCTTTTTCTCCATGTTGTTTAAGGATGTTGACAGTATTTTGATTTTTGGTCCGAGCGTTTGCAACGTCGTCGCTGTTTGGCTCAACAGCAGGGCTCGCGGTGCTTGCTATGAGTAGGCAAAGGAGTGTGATTATGTGTGATTTCATGGTTGCGTCTGAGTGGGCTTGGTGTGGAACGACCTTCGGAGGTCTTCTAGCGCGCGAGTGCGGGCACGGATGTCTTGCTCTTGTTGGATCATGCGCATGACTTTGATCATAAATTCAAAATCTTGATCTTGTTGTGATGTGCCGTTGCCGTTACCGCTACCGCTACCACCAGCTTTGTTTTCGTCACCCTCGAGATGTTTCACCCATTTTCTTATTTCTTGGGCCCAATATTTAGCTTGGCTAATGGAGGAAAACGATAGATTGGCGGTGATGCGTTTCGCAAGCAGGTTGAGCTCAGTATCAACCATTGATGCGCGTATCATGTCGAAGAGTTCCTTATGTTCAGGCTTCTGAGTGCGTGCGTAGTAGCTGGATAAATCTTCTTGTATCCAATGTAGATCGGTTGCGTTTTCGCGCTGCCTTGCATGTGATTTTTTGAGAGCACGTTGCTCCACGGGATCAAGATCATCGTAGCTGCTACCAACGATGGTATCGATGATGTCAATGATGTTGTTGGCAACACTGTTTTGAGTGCGCGCTGCTTTTTTAAGTCGATTGACGAATGTGCCGGCCTCAAACATTTGGTTGGCTTCTTTGGCGTCTTTCAACGCTTGTTTCATCTTCTCGATTGCTTTGTTTTGTTTGTCGATAGCCTGATCGAGATCCTTATTAGATTTATTGTTGGTGTTCCGAGGGTCCTGAGCTTCTGAAAGTTTTTGCTCAACGTTAGGAAGGTCTTGTTGAGATAGTTCCTTCATACTTTGCAGGGCATCAGACATTTTTTTTAGGGATTCTTTTTCAATTTCACCATTTCGCACAGCACCTTTGAAAATATCTTCCATGCGTTTGCTTAGCTCGGTCATACGCTGTTGATTTAGTGCTTCGTTATCCTCTTGGCGTCTGAGTTTTTCTCTAGCAACATCGCTCTGTAAATCTTTGCCCATGTCGCGTTTTGTTCGTAGATTCTCATCGTTGAGGTTCTGCTCTTGTCGTGCAATGTCGTCCAGCTCACCGATTGATTCATCAAATTTATTTTTGAGAACTTGTGCATGTTCAAGTCGGCTGAGAATGTAGATTGTTATCGGTTCCGAGTAGGTGCGGCCACGCCCTGGCTTGTAATCCTCAGACCATGTGCGCAGTAAGAGTTTTTGTGGCTCGATTGAGAGGTTAGCTGGCGAGAATGAAAATGGAGCTGAGATATTGGTTCGAGTGGGGCTGCCCTCGGTGATAGTGAGCTCTCCTGTAGCAGGGCTGCCGGGCATCGGCTTGTTGAAGGTCCCTTGCCAAGAAATACCTGTTGCTTTGAGGCCGAAATCATCCTCAGCGATTATTTCAAAATCAATTGTCTCCTCGGCCAGCATCATGTGTTGGCGATCAATGCCTTGAAGGTAGCTGAGAGGTGCTTGATCTGAGATAACTTCAATACGAATTTGAAAGGGTTGGGGTGGGCTGAGTTTGTAAATATCTTGCCAAGTTAACGTGAGTGTCATTGCTTCTTTGCCGATGCTGAAGGGCTCACTGGTGAGTGTTTCATCACTGATGGAAAGTTTGATGGGCCTGCCATTACGCACCTCTGTGGGGTCTTGGGGCGGCGCATCTTCGTTGGGAGGTGCAGCGGGGCTGGCTTGCCCATTCTGAAAACTTGGGAGCCTAAGCAGCTTGGCGCTGGCAGATCGTGATTTTCTGGTTGTGGTGGTTTCGGTAATGATGGTGCTACCTTCAACGAGACTGATGAAGCCTGAACGAAGGTCTGCGATTTGCTCACTGCGCTGTAAATAATCGGGCAATGTGACCTTTGCCTTGATCTGCTCAGCTTCTGGTCTCATTACAGGCTCAAATGCTAACTCATGTTCTGCGTCGTGAGCTTCGATGGTGACAAAATCCATTGCCCGTTGTGCCGGAAAATGAAAGGTGTAGGCGTCTCTGGTAAGGGGGGCCTGAATCCAATCGCCATTACCGTATCGAGCGCGGGCTTTTGCTGGTTTATACTTGGTATCTTTGGACAGGGGAATGGTGAGAGAAAAGGCCTCGCCATATGGGACGCGCTCGGGAGTGCCGATTGCCGAGAGATCCAATCGTGTAAACGTGAAGCGCTCCGTGCTGGCAAAAGGCATTACCCATCTTTTGAGCGAATTGATGCCGGCATCGGGAAGGCTTAGCAATAAAGCTACAGTAATGCTTGATAAAGTAATGACAGCGATTAACCACTTGCGATGAAGAGGGCGAGGAAGCGCTGCGGCTAAGTCTAGCTTTGAAGCTTCTCTTGCAACGTCTCTCATGGCGGCTGCGCGAAGCTCTGGTGAGAGGCTTTCTCTATTCTCCTCTTGATCTTGGAGTTCAACGGCTCCTAGGAGCCGATCACCAAGCTTGGGGAAACGTAATGATATTAAGCGGGCCAGTTGATGTTCACGGCGGTGTCCATAAACCCATCGATGTATCCAGTATGGGGCAAAGACGATGAATAGAGATGCCCCTGTGACTAGGATTATAAGGCGCAGTGTTGCAGGGGTATCGAAAAAACGATCCAACAGGAATACAACGAGAAAAGAGATGATTAAACCAGTGCACCCGGCAAGCGTAGCTTCTGTGATTTTGTTTTTCCATAGCCTGTGGCGAAACGCGTGCAACTGTCGTTGCAGTCCATCAGGGATCGGCGCCAGATGAGATTTAGGATTGGATGATGGTAGTGATGGCGGCATGGGCAGTTGCAATTTACGCATCGATTGACCACAGATGAGGATGCTATTCGCCTATGTAATCGTTATTGAAACAATAGTTTACTGTGACCAGTAGATTCGTTGGATAAGCCTGTCATGTCGAGGTTGTGATATCCAGCGGAAATTCCAATTGCTTAATCACCCGTATAGCGCTTGCTACGTGTTTTTTTATTTAAGAAGTTCAAGAATTGGTGTGCTCCTTGGCTAGACCGTCAAAAGCTAATAAGGACGAAGCGGCGCTTTTTACTCCTGAGATAGAAAAAGAGATGAGGTCTGATTACTCGGGATCAATCATATGGGCTTGCATTCTGCGGTGTCTGCATTATTTCCCACCCCAGACTTTTGAGAGATTTGCAGACACATCCAGCTTGGTCAGAAGCTGATATAGGAATACCATTGCCGAAGACGCGGCATGGTTGTTCCGTATGTCTGCCCACTTGGGATTCTGTTTTGGGGTATGAGCAGAAAAGGGATAAAATAATCCGTAAACTGCGCGCAGGATATCCTCGTTTTTTATTGCATCCAGCAACGGCAAGGTTATTTGCTGAAGCTGAAAAGGGTTTGGCGGACAATGGGATGAAAGTGGTTGTTTTTCCATCAAAGGATATTGCCCAGAGAGCCCAGAGATTTGTCGAGAAACGTAGCGGTTCAGCATCACGGATTGCCAGTTACGAAGGCCTGCAGGCTCTCATCGTGAGCGAAGATGATTATCCCGTGGCCATGGAATATTGGCGCTACACGGGGGAAATTGTCAGCAGCAGGCAGGCCGAGCATATTCTGCAAGGAGATGTGAACAGTGAGTTTAGAACGGACAGCTTGCGTAAGCGCCTTGCTAAACTGGGCAGCTACAACCCAGATGATGTCTATTTGTATGAAAATGGAATGTCTGGAATGTTCGCCATTCATCGTGCCCTTAATCATTTGATGCCGGGAAGGAAAACTCTGCAGCTTGAGTTTCCCTATGTTGACGCAATGCGCGTGCAAAACCATTTTGGTAATGGCGTAGTTTTTCTTAATGAGGCGATTGGGGAATCTCTCGACGAGGCTCTGCGACGCATTGCCAAGGGTGAATTTTCTGCCGTCTTTTGTGAGGCGCCAAGTAACCCCTTACTACGAACGGTGCACTTGGCTGCGGTCTCCAAAGTGTGCCGTGAGGGGGGGGTTCCATTGGTGGTGGATGACACCACTTGTTCAGTAGCTAATATTGAAGTAAATCGCTTCGCTGATATTGTAACAAGCAGCTTGACGAAATGGATATCTGGGCGCGGTGATGTGATGGCTGGTCAGGTGACATTGATTCCCGGTTCTAGAGTTTATTCTGAATTAAAGCAGTTCATGGAAGAAGACTGCGAAGGAGGTTCTCGGCTCTACGCATCTGATGCCCGTGTGTTAGCTCGTAATCTGAGTGGTTTTGCAAGCAGGATGGCACAGTCAAACAAAGGAGGAGAGCAGTTGGCGGATTTTTTGTCCTCACACCCTTTGATCGGAAAAGTCTGGTATCCTAAGTTCACCACACCTGAGCTCTACAATGCAATCAAGCGTGAAGGGGGAGGCTACGGAGGTTTGGTATCCTTTGTGCTAAAAAATCGGAAGAAATCGCCAAAATTTTATGATGCTCTGCGCATCAGCAAGGGGCCAAGTCTAGGGACAGATTTCAGCCTAGCATGCCCCTACGTGCTTTTGGCCCACTATGACGAGCTCGCGTGGGCTGAGGGTTGTGGACTGGACCGCCATTTAATACGCATCTCTGTCGGCTCGGAAGATGCCGATGACATCGTTGGTCGGGTCAGTGATGCCTTAGATTCGCTCTAAGAGCGTACTGATGACAGGGGAATAACGTATGATTGGTATGAGATCTGCTGCGGATTACTTAATCTACCAATTACCTGTTGTGAAAACATTCAATTATCATGCATATGCTAGCTTCTCATGGGGCATTTCAGATCAAATTTTAGGTGATAAAAAAAGGTTGCGTGCGCAAAATAACGGGTTTAAAGGAGACTCAACTGTATTCATTTTATGATTTTCTTAGCCCCCTCCCAGTGAGTGTTTCAGAAACAAAGATTAAAAAACACAGTATTAAGAATAGTAAGTCATGGCCAAATCAAAAACCCGATTAGCTCTACGCGTCAACGAGGAGAACCCGAATCACCACTTATGGAACAATCGTGGTGTTTGGTGGTGTCACCTTACCGTGCACAAAAATGATGCAACATCTGAGCGTCTTCGATTCTCTCTAAAAACGCGTGATCTTGAAAGTGCTCGAGATCGACGTGATCGTATTCTTCGGGATATTGCTGAGCATTACGAGATTGCAGCATAATTGTGCTACATCGTTCGATATTGCCACTTCTCATTCTCTTCTTGGCTGTTAAGTTAACTGCCAATGGCGCGTGAGTACAAATTACCATCAAAGCGGGATTCTGGCTCAGGAATTTCAGGTATCGATTATGCCGCTGAGCTCAACAGCCAGCAATATGCTGCGGTGAGTTCAAAACCCGGGCCGGCTTTGGTCATCGCTGGTGCAGGCTCTGGCAAAACAAGGACGCTCACCCACCGAGTAGCCTATTTGCTGGATAAAGGAGTCGAGGCGGCCAACATTCTGCTTCTCACGTTCACCAACAAAGCAGCTCGAGAAATGCTTGAGCGAGTCGAGCAGCTTGTGCCAAGGGATATCGCAGGGCTCTGGAGCGGCACCTTTCACTCTATTGGTAATCGTATTTTGCGTAAGCATGCAACGGACCTTGGTTTTACAAGATCATTCTCTATTCTCGATCGTGACGATCAGAAGTCATTATTGTCCGAGGTAGTCAAAGGTCTGAACGTAGATACTGGGGGGCGCCGTTTTCCTAAGGCTGACTTGTTAGCATCTATTTTTAGCCTTTCGGAGAATACTTACGAATCGATTGATGATATTCTAGAGTATCGTTATCCGCACCTTGAAGAGTGGGTCGAGGAAATTAAACAAGTCAGCCAGGCTTACCGTAAGAAAAAAAAGGAGACCAACTCGATGGACTTTGATGATCTTCTTATTTTGACTCTTGAGCTACTTCAAAAACACGAAGACTTGCGCAGGCTATATCAGCGTAAATTTCGCCATGTTCTTGTCGATGAGTATCAAGACACCAATAAGGTGCAATGTGATCTGATCGATTTGTTGGTGGGAGAAAATCAACATCTGATGGTTGTTGGCGACGATGCACAGTCCATTTACTCGTGGCGTGGAGCAGACGTGGATAATATTCTTGGATTTCAAGATAAGTATCCTAATGCGGAGGTTTTTAAGATAGAAACTAACTACAGATCTGTTCCCGAAGTGCTCGAGCTATCGAATGCAGCTATTCGGCCGAATAGGACTCAGTATGACAAGGAGCTAAGGGCGGCCAGGGAAGGGGGAGTCATGACGCCAGCTTTAGTAGCTCTTGATGACCCTTCTATCCAAGCTGAGTTTTTAGCTGAGCGTATCGATGAGCTCATTGGTGAAGGAGTGAAGCCTCGAGAAATTGCTGTTCTCTACCGTGCGCACTACCACAGCATGGAAATTCAGATGGAGCTTACTCGTCGTGATTTACCTTTTCAAATCACCAGCGGATTGAGGTTTTTTGAACAAGCCCACATCAAGGATATTTCTGCTATGATCCGCTTTGTTGTGAATGGACGTGACGAGGTGAGTTTTAAGAGAGTGGTGCTTTTGTTGCCGGGTATCGGAGCTAAAACAGCTGATAATTTGTGGCAAGCGTGGTTGCATTCAGCTGCGGGGCAGAGTGTTGATGTGCCTGAATCCTTCTCAAATACCCTACTCAGTTTTCGAGTGCCCGCGAAGGCAAAGGATTCGTGGGAGCAGCTGTGCCATACGCTTGATGAGCTTGCTCCCGAGGGTAAATTTGAGCGTCCATCCAACATGATCTTTAGTATTCTAGAGGGGGTTTATGAAGATTACATGCGGGCTACATTTGATAATTATGAGCATCGTAAACAAGATATTGAGCAGCTCATGCAGTATGGCGAAAATTATGAAGATATCTTAGAGTTTCTTGCGCAGCTCTCGCTGATGTCATCGGTGGATGGCGAACCCAATCAGGACGAAAAGCAGCGAGACGATAGTGAAAGTGTAATGCTTTCATCGATTCATCAAGCGAAGGGCCTAGAGTGGAAGGTTGTCTTTGTTGTCTGGTTAGCAGACGGAATGTTTCCCAACAGCAGGGTGCTGGATTCTGGCGATAACGATATGTTTGAGGAAGAGAGGCGCTTATTTTATGTCGCTGTTACACGTGCTAAGGACCAGCTCTACTTGACCTATCCGATGACCAACCCGAAAAGCTACACTGGCGAATACATGACAAAGCCATCACGTTTTCTTGAGGCGATTCCGACTGAGTTGACCGAAGAGTGGGAAGTTTCCACCTGGTAAATTCAGGGCACAAAAAAGCCTCCCGCCACGAGACAGGAGGCTTTGTTTGAGGCGTTGTATCAATTAGTGAGCGTGCCCGTGGTCACAGGTGCAGGCGTATTCTTGGTAATCGCAGCTTGGGCAGTCGCTTAGATCGAGTGCGAATTTCCCCCTGATGGGAGCCGCATCTGGACTGGTTTTAAACGTCAGAATAACGGGGAATTTGTTTCCTACAGGCAGAGTGCCATCAGAGATGAGGCTGTTGCCGTCGGTGTCCTTAGCGAAGCTCAGTATGGTTGGGTTACTGCGATCACCACAGATGACATCTACTGTTTGATCGGCTACGGCCATTGCTGTATTTTGCTCGTCGAGAAATGTAATGCGCACCTTGTGTTCAGGAGTCACGTAAAACTCAGCATGCGGCTCTACCGCGGTGATGATCTTCCCTCCGTTTGGGCCGGCTATTTTTTTGGCATGCACATCAGCACCGTGATCATGGTGAGCACCAGGTCCATGATCTGCTACTCCGTCACCGTCATGATCATGAGGGACAGGTGCATTATGCTCTCCAGGTCCGTGGTCTGCTACTCCGTCACCGTCATGGTCGTGGGGGACATGGGCATGTTTGTCTTCGCAAGAGGCGAATAGGAATACTGATGCTATGGCACTTAATCCGGCGGCTAGTCTATTGGTTTGTTTCATGATGATTTTTTGATGAGCTATGCGTGACTGATTATTAAACGAGTTTAAAGGTAGAATTTGTCCAATTATTAGTTGTCACAATTATTGTGATGCTGGCGACTGTTTCTTGATCGATTGCAGCGCTGCTTTTTTGCCAAAGAGCCAAAATACGGCAGGAGTAACACCGAGTCCAAGAATAGTCGAGGTGACCAGGCCTCCCACAATGACAATCGCTACAGGATTGAGTATTTCTTTGCCCGGAGCATCTGCTGGGTGTGAGTCAGGCAGGCCCGGGATGAAGCCTAGGTTGGCAACCAAAGGCAGTAATGCGATTCCCGCTGAAAGCGCGGTCATCAAAACCGGCACAAGGCGTTCCAGCGTGCCCCGCTCGATCATGGCTTTACTGAACTCCTCTCCCTCATGGCGCATCAGGTGGAGGTAGTGGGATATCATCATGATGCTATTGCGGGCAGCGATACCCGCGATTGCAATAAAGCCGACCAGAGTTGCGATGCTGATATTTTCCAGTGTCAGGTAGGTCAGGAAAATGCCCCCTATGAGAGCCATGGGAATGTCTGCAAGCACCTGGATGGTGAACACGGAGGTGCTGAAGTAGCTGTAGAGTAAGAAGGCGATGATCAGCAATACAACCACTGACATGATAGCGATGCGCTTGCTTGCTTCCTGCTGTGCGACATATTCTCCTTCAAAGCTAATGTGGTAGCCATCTGGAAGGTTTATTTCTTCGTCCACCTTAGCCTTGAGCTGCTCAACAAGCTCAACGAGGTTATCGCTTGTTGGGTTAATACTGACCACAAAACGACGCTGGCTGTTTTCGCGCTGAATGGTGTTGGGGCCTTTTGCCTGACGAATGTCAGCGAGCTTTTTGAGTTGGACGCGTTGCCCACTTGAGGTTTGGAAAT
>JBNABE010000006.1:0-29160 GCA_049631945.1 Akkermansiaceae bacterium | reverse complement strand
CAGCCTAGTGCCCGCTGTGCCGTCCTCGCACCGACAGCCCCCAGAATAGGAGCACAGCCAAAACCAAGACAGGATGACTCGACACCTTCAACAAGTTTTACCTTACGCATGATCGTGATGAGCTTGATTGGTTAAATGATGCGCGAGCCGTACTGCGAAAGCACCCAGCAAATAAGTCGGATTAGCCTGCCCCGAAGTTGGGAATGCCGAGCTACTACAGACATAGAGATTACTCGTACCAAAAACTTTCAAATCCTTATCCAGCACACCCCGCTCTGCTGAATCAGCGATGCGCGTCGTGCCACTCTGGTGAATACCATCACGCGACATCGCACGTATGGCATCACTCAACTCATCCTTGGGAAACCAGTATTTCAATTTTCCACAGCCGCATTGTTTCAGCCAGCTATCGAGCAAATCATGGGACCTAATCACTGAATCAATATCACGATCGGTCAAATGATAGTGAATCTCTAGTGTCTCGCCATCATCCGCCATCACCATGCGATTATCAGCATCGGGCACCTGCTCAGCATGAAAGTGTAGCGCATACTGGTTGGCTCCACTGAAGAGACAGATACCAGGCAGCTTGCGCTTCAAACAGTAACGGCGGAAAAACACAGATGCCGGATTCCACAAAGAACCCGGCAAACCACGCAGCACATTACCAATATGCTGCCACAAGCCCGTCACCTTTCCCTTGGTGATCGAGTTGGCAATCGCTGGAGGCGCCAGACGCTTGCCTAGGATCGGCGTAATCATCGCCAGGTACATCACCGACATCGCGCCACTGCGATGACTCGGATCATGATAAAGCGGATTATCTAGCCAGATTGCCGTATTCAACAAGTTCTCTCGTTCAATCGCTGATTGTGAGATTTGGAAACGGCGCCGGAAATAGCTCCCGTCATCATCTTGCTGAAATTGATAGTCCGTCTTTTGGGGATCACCCTTGAAGCAAATTGTCGCAATCTTACCAGAAACATGGCCCTGATAATAACGCCCCAATGAATCAGGTGCGCTCTGCAGACTGTCAAAAACTTGCAGGTTTCTCAGCAGAATCCTTGTCGACTCCTGCGCCCCAGCAGCGAGCACAAACGATGCTGCCCGCACGGTTCGTATTTCCCCCGTTGCTGTGTCACGCAGCTTAAGGCAATCAATGCAGCCATTCTCATTCGGCTGACTAAAATCACGCGCCTCAACACCAAAAAGCAATTCAATATTCGGCAGCTTAGTAAGCTCCTCCTGATAACGAGGACCGAAACGTGTCGGCATGCTCCACCGCTCAAGGCGACTATCCAAGACATCTCCTTCTTCAAAACCCTCGGCAATGCGATGGTCCCGCCACTTGGGCATCTCATTCAGATCAAAGGGACCCGCTCCACACTCAAAATACTCAGAGGCTTTGCCAAGATATGGAGTCACCGCATCCAGTGAATCTCCACCCCAGGTGCACTCACCTTCCAAAATAGGCCGATCCACGAAATCAACCTCATCATACATCACACAACGGCCACCCCAAGTTGCCGAAGTACCACCAAGCCCTTTGTTGGTGCACTCGTAAGGATCGTGATGGTTGGCTGGGTTGTGATTTTTGATACTATCGTCCAGCTGGTTTTGCCCAGTCCCTTGCTGTGCTCCATACTCCGCAAGCAGCACTTTTTTATCTGGGTTTTCACGCGCGTATTCGAGCGCCATGATGATACCCGCAGGCCCACTGCCCACCACACAAAGGTCGACCACATAAAGGTCAACCAGCTGCTCCTTACTGTTGGTATCTGCTGCCATACTAGGAAGCCTTGTCGCTAGTGTCGCCAATATCGCTGATATCATTGCGTTTGCTCACCTCTCTTGCTGGATTACCCGCATAGACCGTCCAAGCCTCAAGATCCTTGGCACATACTGCACCCGCACCTAGCACGGCGCCCTCACCACAGCTAACACCCGGCAAAACGATCGCCCGCACACAAATCCAAGCATAAGCACCAATCTCCACCCTCTTGCTGATCAGAGGAAAATCAGGATCCTGATGATCATGGGTCGCCCCACAAAGATAAGCCCCCTCCGATACAATCGCGTGATGGCCGATGAACATTCCACCCACATTGTAGATATAAGCCTGAGAAGCAATCGTTGCTACGTCTCCTGTTTCCAACAACCACGGCGCCCAGATGCGAGCACTCGGATAAATAAAATTGTTTTGGCCCAGTTTCGCACCAAACATGCGAAGTACAAAACACCGCCAACTGTGAAATTGGTTCGGTGTAAACCGACATAGCAACGCCCAAGTGAGCAACCAAATACCACGCTTCAGCTTGCTACCAAAGCTTTGCATCGGACGCATCAGTGCATCCGGGTGATCGGCATCATGTTGAGTGAGTATGGGCATGAGTGAAAGCTACAGTGAATTAAACTTACTTAGATATTATTAATAATCAATAACACAATAACTAGCTAAATTACAACAAACAATGAGCTGTTGAGCGTGTTGGCGAAGAATGTGACCTAGCGACTAGAACGACCAAATCCTATCTCTGACCAGATAGAGCAAGGCCGCTAAGCGCTCTCGCCTAGAGGCGTAGCGGTGCCAATTGTTCATTTTATCAGGCTTAGGCTCGAAGGACACAGCAAACTCTCGTTCAGGTTGATGCCGACGAAACACAGCAAGCGAGCGTGGAGCATGAAACCAATTGGTAACCAGCACCACTTTTTGGGCCCCGAGCTTCGTCAGTATAGAGTCGGTGAATGTCGCATTCTCAACCGTCGATGTTGCTGCCTGCTCGTGATGTATTTTTGAATTCCCAATACCCGCCTTCAACAAAGGTGCGAGCATGATGCCATTGTCTCCCGTGACCACGATCGGCACCTCCGGATAATGGTGAGCAAGCCGGATAGTCTCACGCGGCCTCTCCTCATTACCTCCCCCCAGAAGGACAATCGCATCAGGCCGCCACGGTAGTGGGCGAGGCACAGGGTCAGGCCAGCTTCCCCAACCAACCCACCAAGCAAAACCCGCTACAAGGATACATGCAACGGGTAACAGGCGGACTAATTTCTCAGCTCGGAAAGGTTTCATTTTTGGGTCTTTTTTATCAGCCATCTTCTTGCACAAAGCTAGGTCTATTCGCTTTACCACGCACCCACTGATAAAGCTCTTTCATCTGAGCCGCAATCGTAGGCCAAGTAAATTTCTCTTTCACCAGATTGAGCCCATTAACCCCCATGCCTCTCAGTTTATCCTCCGAGCAAGCGATCACCTTCATCATCCCTGCTGACATATTCTCAACTTCCGTGTCTACATGAATGGCAGCCTCAGCATCGAAACCCTCGGGCAGATTACAATAGTCCGTCATGACCACCGGTAGCTCATAGGCCCATGCTTCCAAAATGGACATCGGCAAGCCCTCGCTAAAACTTGGCAGAATAAAGACATTCGCCCTCTCCAGTAGCTGTACTTTGAGCTCACCAAACACGGGCCCAACAAACACGACAGAGAATCCCGACAACTGACCAGAGCTTGCCTCGAGTGAGAGAAACTGCTTAGCGGGAACATCAGCAAATGAAAGTTCAAGTTCTTCACAGAGTTGCTTCAACCTAACTTCATGATCACCCTGATCCCAGCCAGCGATTACAAATTGCCATTTGCTGGGGTCACCACCGCTTGAATCACATTCCGCAGGTGATGCCGAGCGCGCAGTCGCCCATGCTCGCAATGCATTCTCGAGGCCCTTCTTTGGATGCAACCGACCCAGAAAGAGCATGATTTTTTTCTCTGCTTTATATCTCGAGCTAGGATCCCGCCTCTCTGGTATCTCAATACCATTAGGAATGGTCGCGATAGGATTCTTGAGTCCAAATTGCCTGATCGAGTCCGCCTCAGATTGGCACAATGCATGCAAGCAAGCCGCTCCACGCAAATGGCGGCGCTCATACAGAGCCGCCGCCACCTTTTTCTTTATCTTTGAGTTATCCAGCGCCCAGGCATCTAACATACCATGTGGACTTACAATGTAGGGTTTGTGGTTCTTGCGCGACCATCTTGGAACCCCGATGGAGAGATAAGTCCAGATACCATGGGTGTGCAACACCTGTGGCTTGATGTGATCCAGCCGCTCATCCAAATCCGGCATCAAAATCATACCAGGAAAGTGACTAGCGGCCAAAAACTCTGGACTACCTTCCGGCCAGGGCCCAATGGCCTCGCCATCATCTTCAATAGATAACACTTTTGGAGAGTCTCCCGCATCTTTCTGCGCTGAGCTCAATGCCCGCAACACCTCGGAGATACCACCACCAGAGGTACTTACTGCTTGTGTCAAATGAGTGACCTTCATAATTCAACAAATCAAATCCACCAAACGCTGTCCTAGCTGATCCGGCGTGAAGCTCGACCCCGCACTCACCGGCTTGAGATTCTCCACACGGGCACGGGTTATGGCACCAGCTATAGTTTCAGGCTCCAGATCAGCCAATATCCAACCATTGACGCCTTCATTTACCGCTGCTCCACAATGAGCAGAGGCAATAACTGGCAAGCCTCTGGATAAAGCCTCAAGCTGAGTGATCGCATAACCATCAGACAGTGTAGGAAGAATAAATACATCCGCCTCATCATACAGGCGCCCTACCTCGCTTCTGGGAACAGATCCCAACCATTCAACATTAGGCAAATCCGCCCATGACGACGGATCAATTTCACATGGCCCTGCAAGAGTGAGCTGGATAGGCTCATCTCTCAAAAGCCTCATTGCCTCGAGCAGACGAGCTATCCCTTTGCGCAGATTGATTTGTCCAAGAAACAACACTCGGAAAACCATATCTTCTGAATGATTTGATTTTTTGTGAGCGGCACAATTACTTTGTGATTCTTTGGATTCGTAAACCAAAGGAACCACCTTAAGCTTCTTCTCCTCCACCCCCTCCTTCATCAAACATTGCCTCGACCACTCTGAGTTTACAATAATGACATCAGCGAGATCAACCTCCTTGCGCCATGATGTCCAATATTCGGCGGGCGCAGGCTTCCATCCAGAGCCCAATTCAGGGTAGCGTTCATGCTCAGCCGCGACGATTCGCTCTTCTTCTGGACCCGGATCAATCTGGCCCAGCAAGGTCTTCCAACCACGCTTCTTTGCCTCTTCGAATAGGTTTTTCGCTGCATAGCTGTAACTGAAGACTGTAAGCCCTGAATACTGTTTCGCCAGCTTATGAAACTTAGATATTGCAAACTTCTGAAATAAAGTATTCCGAGCCATGTTCACACGCCACCCTCGCCGCTTATACAGACGTTGCCGCAGCTCAAAAAAAAGCATCCCTAGATTAGGGGCCCAGACAACCACTGATGCCAACGAATCAAGAAACCGGTCATGCAGTCTCTTTACCCCAGGCACAAAACGCAACCAATGTTTTCGTGGCACCCAAAAGTCAGTGACCATTGCGGCTAATATACCTCTATTATTTAAAGCGCATGTGATCGCATAATGCTCACGCGCACCGACTTGAGCCACTATGAACTTAGCATCTTCGCACTTGGGACTATGTTTAGCCATCGGCATTAATTTGATAAGTAAGCAAGGCGTGAACGTTTTATCGCGGGGGGAATTGCCGATAACGCCGCTCAGGAGCATGTACAATTTGAGCCTTCTTTTTTCTTTTATTCCACTCCAAATAAGTGATCAACAACCAGCCAAACATGTATGGATATAAAACAAGTAAAGTAATATCACGGCCCATGTTAAAAGTTAAAATCATACCCACGGCGAAGAGCATAAGGCGAGCAGGATCATTCCCCATTAAGTCTTGCCGAGCCAAAATAGCAACCCAAATAGACATCAGCAATGCCGCTACAACAGGCCCAAAAAACCCACCAAAATTAACGACCCCCTGCCCAATCATTCCGGTTGAAACACTGGCTACAACTCCCGCTGCGTAACTTCCATATCTACTATCCGCGGCAAGCCCACGAGCAATCGCATAGTCAATACCAACCAGAGGCTTATCTTTCCATATGGCTCTGGGGATAACATTTACTGCCTCGGCAAAATATCGGCCACCCCATGTAGGAGTATATGTACCATCTTCAAAAAATCGGTTGATATACCCTAACTCGGAGAACATGGTCAAACCCTCATGCTTTCTGGCTTTTTTTTTCTCGGCCCCCTCTGTATTCAACTTATCTACTTTTTTAGCTCTAAATCCCTTCTCTTTAAACATTCGCGATATTGAGCCTTCGGTGCGGTATTTCCCCACAAACGTGAACCAGCTATTAGCCAGCATGAAAGCTGCAAGCAAGATCACTAATTTTTTCCACATGCCACCCCGCAGATATAAAAAAACATAGGCCATTAAACCAGGCAACATCGTTGCAATCATGGCATTACGGGTTCTATCAAATATATAATAGGGAAAAGCCAAACAACACACCGTAATCGCTATCATCTTTGTTTTAGGGTTCGTGGCTACAGCCGCAACAACACCAAAACCAGCAGTCATCAAAATTTGCAAATAACTAGCCAGCGAGAGTAATGCACTAATACCTCCTCCTAGGCGAGATCGCCCCCAAGGGTTGCCTCTCTCACCCAGATAAGGAGCAAACAAACTTGCCATATTAAAATCTACTCTAAATACAGCAATTAGCATTAGTGTGACCCAACCTACCAACAAAGAATTACAAAGCTGATCAATCTTATGCTGTAAGACTGGATGTCTAATTTTGTCTGACTTAACGTACGATAGAATGAAACTAGATTTGCCAGAATACTTTGCATTAACAACACCAAAGACCAGCGGAACAAATAACGAGAAGGCCAGAATAAACGATGCTACCTGCCACCAGCCAGCATTGAGAGCGTCATCCCCATTGATTTGCCGGTATACCTCATAGTCATTGTAGAGCCCATCCCCATGATACCATACTGCCGTCGTTCCAAGCACAGCCAGCATCGGCAAGCCCCAACCATCCCTTTTATGCTTCCACGCAAACAAAGAAGCTCCCATCAGAGCCAAAGCACTAATAAAAAAAGATACAGGATATATGGAAAGGTCCATGAAAACTGATAGCTGATGTTGCTATTTAACGATCCAGAATGGTTAACCAAGAACTAAGAACTGAGCACTAAAAACCCTCGGCATACATTGCATTCATCATAGCGAGAGCTGGCGGAAAGCCGGCAGCTGCAAGATAGGCAAGCGCCATGATAATTTGGGCACGTTTTTCCGGATCATTTTCATAAATGAAAGTATCCTTAAATTTCTCCAGATTACCAGAAGTGTCTTCAGCATTCGCAAGCCACAGCTTGTCCACAGCGACACATACCATATCAGTGAGAATGGGCGCACTGTAATCACTCTGCTCCCAGTCGAGCAGCCAAACTTCATCATCACTCGCATTTTTTAATACATTCGTGCAATTAAGATCCCCATGCGCGAGACAAACCTCAATGCCTTGATCCACCGCAACATCCACTTCATCCATCAGTAATGAACGATCCGCAAATTGACGCGTCACCTCAGACCACCAATTAAGAGTCTCGACTTCAGCACGCTCTATAACCCTCGATGAGCCGGCATATTCAGCGATATTTGCCTCAATAGATACATCAGACTGCCAGTCAATATTGCTCGCATCTACCGGAGTCATTTCCACCACAAGATAAGCTCCTCCATCCACCTCTCTGGATACCTCTCCATCTAGCTCACCGTGTGCAAGTAATTTAGGAATTCTGCTCAGCTTGAGTTCCATCGACTGCAAATGCTCAAGTGCCTGCCGCTCACGATTAATCAAAGCATTGTTCTTAGCATCCAGCCCAAGTTTACAGAAGCCCACCTTCTCGCCCTGATTGTCCAAGAGATACATATACACTCGGCCCCGTAACGGGTCTGCGGGCCACACCAGAACGGGCTGCAACTCAGCCATACTGAGCTGCCCACCCAACAAGCTCATCCACGCCTCAAAATCGACATCCCCTACACCTAGCAGAGACAAGTTCCGTGAAGGAAAAGCCCAACGGATAAGCCCTACACCAGCAAGCCCATGCAGGACCTTCCTCACCAAGCGCTTCTTACCTGTGTGTGCAGGGTAACAATCAATCGCGGCCGACCACAATTTTGGCACACCGGCAGGCACCGCCAACAAAGGTCGTGCCCCTAACTTAACCACGTGAAACTTCATCTCAAACTAACCACCGACATTTTCAGGGTGCCTCTGGCAGAACTAAGAACCGGGAACCAAGAACAGCTGCGAAGCAGCCAACTCAAATCCCCCACCTCGAGTGCTGCATCGCTATCACCTTCTTCCTCACTGCCTCTACCGTTGCATCAATGCCACCCGAAGCATCAATCACATGAGCATGCGGACGTCTTGCCACGACTTCTCTAATCACCTTTTGCTGACGCCTAATTTCATCCACATCAAGCTCGGGCTTACCGCGATATATCTCAGCAGCATCTCGATCGAGATAGAGGATCAAATCAGGCTTGGGCACCAGAGCCTCTAACCCACGCAGATACCATCTTGGCACCTTGCCGTAACCACGCTGATAGTAATAATCATGAAAAAATCGAGCAAACATAAGCAAGGCCCCCTGCCCACGTAATTTAAACAGTGGCAAACGTCCAAGAATGTAATCGAGGGCGTAATAAGTCACATAGACCATGCCTTTCAGCGCATTGTGATCCGCGTTCATTCCCGAGCCCTTCGTTCCAGGATCGACCACCTCAGCTTCTTGAACCTGACGACCAAGCAACTTCGCAATCGCACGTTTAAGCTGCTTCAGCTCCGGCAAAATACGGAAGTTATACTCATAACGACGACAGATTTTGTAAGGCTGTTTGTAAAGAGACTGCGCGACCAAATCACCAATCGTGCTCTTACCGGATCCGTCAGGACCTAGCAAAACCACCAACCCACTCATTGGCGGGTTCCAGTGCTGACTTAAATTAGTAAAAAAGAATTCTGAGGCTTCTGGCGATCTCCAGGTTTGCCCAGCTTTGACGCTCTCTCTGATCTCCGGCACCAATGCCTCAACCACCTCCCAATTATCCCCTTGGCAAGCGGACAATAAATTCTCCGTCAAGTCGACACCAAGCACGCCTTGGACACCCTTGCGGAATGTCTCGGCATCCTCCCGTGCCCCTGTCGCCACCTCTTCACGCGAATTTTCCTTGAAGCTCGGATGCCTCGTCAACTCCTTAAGCAATGCCACGGCAGCACCAAAACCCTCAGGGACCACATTCACTCCTGATGTATTTCGCTTCCGAGCCTTGAGACCGTAATCGCCATCGGCAATCGAGTAAAAGCGGTGATGACAGCCTCCAAAAAAATCAATCGGCAGGTAACGGTGCTCTGGTTCTGGGCTGATCAACATACAGCATCGATAAGCAAATTTATCGACAATTCTCACCACCGACCAACCCTCTTGCTTGGCAGCCTTTCTTAGTGCTTTCTCAGCACGGTCCACGTCCTCATCACGTATCAGTAAATCGATATCATAACGCGTGTAGTCAGGAAGCCCTTCGCTACCCCGTAATACCGCCCAATCCACCTGGCTGAAATTCAGCTCATGGAAAAACTGCCTTACCAAAGGCCCGATTTCGACATCGGGCGGCTTTACATCACCCGTTATATCGTATTTGAATTTTCGCTCCTGCACTTACTCTTAGTCTTTATCTTTTGATGTCTTACCCGCTTCAACCGCTGCCCAAAAATTCTTAGCAAAGTGCTCAGGCTTCCAGCTTTGGATAATCTCACGTGAGCCAGATGCCATCTGTTCCCGATGCTCAGGGTCAGCAGCCAAACGAGTCAGCGCACTCTCAATCGAACTTGCCTGGTGCGGATCAAATTTGAATCCATTAACCCCGTCCTGCACCAAATCATAGGCAGCACCCACAGTCTGCGAAACACCAATTGGCAAGCCACAAGCCATCGCCTCGTTGACTACCAAGCCCCATTGCTCTTGCAAAGCAGGGTGGATAAAAGCCCCAGCTAAGGCATAATAGGCAATCAATTGATCGAACTGCTGAAAACCTGCAAAAACCACCTCTGGGATTGAATGCTCAGCCACTTGCGCACGGAGAGCATCCTCATCAGGCCCCGTGCCAAGAATGATCATCCTCCACCCTTCTGGATTCTTTTGCCGATACGAATGATAAGCTGACAGCAAACGGGGTAAATTCTTTCGATCAATAAAGCGACTAGACACTAGGAAATAAGCCTTGCTCTCATCCAATCCAGGTAACTCAAGAAATGGCTCAGGATTTTGGCGTGCAGCTTCCGCTGCTTGCCAGAAACGCTCATTGTCAACCACATCATATCGGTCAAAAATCAATTCTGGTTTCATACCCAGTTTTTCAAGATAAGCACGATGGGGTGAGCCACCACAGAGTGCACTACCAAAGCGAGATACCAGGCGCCGCTTGAGGAACTCTTTCCACCAGACTCTGGGCGCGTCATCCTCCTTCGACTCTGTCATCAGCACCCGGGTCACATCGTTTTTGCAGCACCACCGGAGTGCCGCACGTGAGTCCGACATGCCATAGCCAGAGACCCCCACTGCATTTGGCTGTAGCTGATCCAGTGCATGATTCATCGCATCATTTACCCGCTGTGCAGGGAGCTCGTGATACATCGCATCGGGAAAGAGTGTCTCTACCTTGACACCACCCAAGTCACCATCAGCCACCCACGGCCGACCCTGCACCTGCCCCGCTACAGCAATACCAACTACCTCCACGCCTTCTGGCGCCAGGTTCTGACAAGCACGCAACCTAGCGGTATGGTAGGGTCCAAAGCTTGGCCACTGCAGCACTACTTTTTTAGATTCTCGCATTAATTATGTTTTGTGAATTTCTCGTTGGCTTGACCTCATTAGCGACCCGTTATTTTTCTCATCATCCACTGGTCTATAAACGCCGGTGTGAATGGGCTCATTACTGCGACTAAGCTCAAGATAGCCTTAAACAATAAACCAGAACTCAAGCCACTTTTTGCCTGTAAAAAACACTTTTTGCGATCTTGCCGGTAACTATTCGCACCCCACTCAAGAGCATGTATTACCAATCTCTTCGCCAACCTCTTCTCTAAAGCCAAATCACAACGGTCCTTGTCTCGTGCGGTATGTAGAATTGAATCGCACCCTATCATCACACTGCGCACATAATCCGGGCGAAATTTTGCAGTGCCGACACGCTCACCACCATGCTGACGCCAGTATCCTACTGTCTGATCAACAAACACCCGCTTACCTCCTGCTAGCTTCACCCTCGCCTGATATTCCCAATCTTGGGATCCTGTCATCTCCTCATTCCATAGGCCGACGAACTCGAGATAAGATCTTCGATAAATCGCCCCCATCGTATGCCAATGATAACCAGCTATTTCTGAGGGAGTGTCGTGGTAAACAGCCCCCACGGGTATATCGTCGGCAATCGGCCTAAGTGTCTCATTGACTCGGCTCACTCTACCGTAAGCGTATTGCAAATCAGAATCAGCATGTAAGGCACCGATCAAACGCCCCAATCCATTTTCTGCAATGACATCATCAGAGTCCATGAACATAATAAGTTCACCTTGGGCGAGAGATAACCCTCGATTCCGGGCAACCTGAGCACCATGGCTTTGCTCAGTTCTACTAAATACCAGCTCTTCTTTCGGCAGCTTGAACTTATCGCATGTAGCTTCAATATTTTCAGTGGAGCCATCATCACATATGATGATTTCATAAGAATCCAGACCCTGAGCTATGATCGAGTCAATCGCTTCAGCTAATAGATCAGCTCGATTGTGAACAGGAATGATGATACTTAGCTGCATAGGAATCATAACTTCGTGTGCCCTCAATTCAGCAACAGCTTTTCAAACAGCGGCTTGAGACGCATGCTTGCATGCTCAGTCAGATGGTGATCGTCACGGTAAAGAAGCACTCCCTGCTCATCGATGAAACTGACTCGCCCCTCTCTAGAAATAAAATAAGGCGAAGCATCGATTAAATGCACATTTGGAGTCTCCGCTTGTAGGCGCTTTATCAGCGGCATGTAGTAATCTTGCCGTTCTTGATAATCTTGCTGACTCAATTGGGGTTGGGGCAGCCCATGCCATTGATGTAAGGCCGCCGCCTTAGGCACATGCACTCCAAAATTTGGAACCTCCAATAAAATATAAACCTCCAGCCCGAGTTTTTCTAGATTTTGAACCGTGCTAATGAGTGCACTATCAAAACCTTCGCGTGGCTCAGCGTCGTCTATGGCTCTGGGCGCATTTTTCACATAATAAGCCCATCGAAACACAAGTAAAACCTGCTTTAATTCGCCAGCCTTAGCCAAGCTGCTGATCTGGCTCATTACCTTGTCCGCATACTGAGTTTTGATCTTGTGCTCAAAGTTGCCTGAATCAGAGCCGCTCCATTCGATGACTGGAGGATATTGTCCCCTGGTTGCGGCAAGGGCAGAGACACCATGATCGACACAAAGCTCATTGATCATAGATAAAAGCACCCCACCATGACTGTCTCCCCATACCATCAATTGGCAGGGATCGTTTTTTGCTCCAAGCGGCAAAAACAGATTTTCTTCACCGGTGCTGGATTTGAGTTTTTGGTAAAACGCATCATCCTTGGTGGCATCCAGTTCTAACACCTTCGCCGGCAAGCGAGACGGCATACCTCGGGTCTTCCAGAGACTCAAACCAGTGCTCAAAGTCAACAGGGACACAAGACCGGTGAACAGGAATACCTTGTTGCGAGATGGCACCCATCTCCGCTCTCGAAATGGGCGCTCAACATACTTTAAAGACGCAATACTGATAAGAAGCGCTATAATAATGTAGCCAAATGCGACAAGGACACTTGGCGACTGAGAAAACAAGTAACGATGAAAGGCAAAGAACGGCCAGTGCCACAGATAAAACGAGTAAGATATGAGCCCTAGACCGACCAACACCTTCGTCTCAAGAAGTTGCTGAATTATCGTGGGCTTTGTCTTGGCAAGCCCATCTCTTTGCATACCAGCACAGATGAGCATAGCGGTCCCCGTGACAGGAACGATGGCTGCAAGCCCGGGAAAAGCAGTATGCGCATCATAAAAAAAACAGGCATAGAGAATACCTGCTAATCCAAACCATGCCATCAATTCTCTCAGCACACGCGATGAAACAGGGCCGGCCAGAACCAGCATGGACCCCACACCTAGCTCCCATGCGCGGGAGGGCAGTAGATAAAACGCTCCTTTCGGGTCGCGATCGACCCAGTAGATAGAGAACAACAAACTTGCCAACACCACTAAGCCAAGAACAAGACCCAAATGTTTTTGAAGGCGAAGAGTGAAAATCAGACATAGTAGCAAGGGGACAATCAGATAAAATTGTTCCTCAACGGAAAGCGACCAGGTATGTAGCAATGGGTTTTCCTCAGCAGCAGGATCAAAATATCCCGAGGTGCGCCAGAACTGAATATTGGAGGCAAAGATCGTGAGTGCGACTGCCGACTGCCCTAGCACTTGATAGCCAAACGGCAACATCAGAAAGAAGCCTGCAATAAGTGTTGCGATAACAACAACGATTAGAGCCGGAAAAATACGCCTCGCCCTACGCTCCCAGAATTCAACAATGGAAAAATTGCCGCTCTTCAGATCTTTTAAAATGAGCGAGGTGATTAAAAAACCCGAGATCACAAAAAAGACATCAACGCCCACAAAACCGCCACTGACACCCAGACCCGCATGAAATAAAACCACACCGATAACAGCAATGGCACGCAGCCCATCTATATCTGCACGATAATTAAATTTATTGAGGTGATCCAACATGAAAACATCTTTTACTAACCCTAAGAATGTAGTTTCAAATCAAAATACTTCAGCACCTCTCGGAACTGAAGGTCATTGCCTCCTTGATCAACATTTGCCACAGCCAATCCAGAATCCCTAGTTCCAGGAAAATCGAGACAGGGGAAATGGTATCTACTTTTCCTGCACTTAAAGCCTGCATCTAAATATGCTGCCTTGAGCCACACATCATCTGCTCTTGGGCACAACTGGGCAATTAAATCACGTCTCCGAAAATCTTCGCCAATAGCTTCTGGATGAATCAGAACTCCTCCACAACCCGTAGGAAAAACATCATGCCCCGCAGAGCCTTCAAACTCTATATCCTTCTCCCATTCTGTGTAAGCAAGCGGATTTCCATTAGGACCAAGGCTTACCCTGTGACATCGATGCGCTACAATATTCCGAGGATACTTAGCCCCTTCTGCAGCCAGAGCTTCAAACATATCATTCGGATAGTAAGTATCATCATCAATAATGGCAAAGGGTGTATCCACACCCATCTCAAGCATCGGTAACCATTTTTTGTGCGGAATTATATCCTCAGTTGCATGAAAAACGACACCATGCTCTGAAAAAAAACCCCTATAATAATCTGGCACCATCTCTTCGTCACCAAAGCTCAACCAAACATGAATCTTTGAGGGACGCACACTTTGTTCAAGTATAGAGAGCAACACTAAGGGTAAGGTGTGTGCTCGCGGTGGCCACGATGTAATCGAAACAGGGATATCAGAACAAACTCCTGACATCCGCAGCTTGCTCTCATCCTTGAGGACATCCTTCAAGTGTAATCCCATTCGACGCTGTATTTGACTGCCTATGAAGTGGCGGGAACGACCACGATCACGAAGCAAGGAAGTTAATGCCTTACCCTTGACTGCCAATTTCACCTTAGGCATTGACAAGCCGACACTTGATTCAGCATCTTCAAGATTGTGTCCCTCCATCCAGTTTGGGCCATATTGCGAGCTCTGAATTTTCAAAATAGCCAACTTAAATTCACGCGCCCTAACTTTACGATTTGCAAAGTACTTTGCCCAATAAGAAAACGCATACGAGGAACCCTCGGCCATGTCTGTTTTTTTCAGGAATGCATACCAAAGAGCCTTCAAGCCGTAACCCACTGTACGCAAAAAATTGAGCGAAAGATAACGCGTGTAAATATCCTGCTTTTTATGAGGGGGATTAAGGTTGAGTCCTGTATCAAATGCAAATTTTCTCCATAGCAGCATCGAGGGCGCGTCGCTTACGAGTTGCCATGGTTTGTGCGACGTGTAGTGAATAATGAAGTTCGGAGTCGTGAGCTCATTAGCTGAGACGTGATTGACTAAGCGGTTCCATTGTTTTGCTATGGGAAGGATTTTCCCACTCATTACAGCGTTCAGTGCCGATTGATCAGCAAGCCTGAACTGATGATTCTGAAGGAAATCCAAACACTTACTTGTATAATTATTCGCACGCCAAAAGGTTAGATTCATATAGAGCAAACCTGCATTAAAATACTTGGATTTAGGGTCTAATTGCAGGCTGGTGTATTCTTTCTCAGACAGGTCAAAATCAAGTGTATCTGCATCTTCATTGATCACCGCAGCACAAGCATGGTCAGACAAGTCAACATCCTCTAATTCGAGCACGTCTCTGAAAACAAGCAGGTCTGAATCCAAATAGAGCACGCGTTCACAATCAAGAATTTCAGGAAGAAACAACCTTGCATAGACTAGCGGACTCCTCGGCCCTGGAATATTAAGCCCCTCCAGTCTCTCACGCGGAAAAACTTTACGTACTAGAGCAGGTGGCGCCGGATGCTTCGCTATAGCATCTGCCAGTCGACCCCAGGATTCATCGGAAATGCCTGTATCAATGATATTGATTCGAAGGCGTGATGCATCTGGGGTCGATGCAAGAAGGCTAAGAACAGTGTTCCACAGCCCTACAAAGTAGTATTCATCATTAGCTAAGGCTATGTCCATGATTGGTTCTTCTTTCATCTCAATACTTTGCTCCGACACGAACTAAAAACTCTCAACTTAAACTTTCTTATCAGGCGGAATAACCGCTGCTATGCGCCTATTTAAAATCAAACCGCCGCACAGCGGCTACTTCAATGGGCAGTCTTGACGCGCGTAGACTGCCATCTGCTTGGCACCTATCACAGACGCCTCGAAATGCTCCCTCGCCCAGGCACGATTTACGCGCCAGCGATCCCCTGTCTCTGATTTCTTTTCCGCCACAACCTCTAGCGCATTCAACAAGCCATCCATATCCCCGTTAGCCACAAGATACTCGGCACATTCCTCGGAAACCGCATCACGAACTCCACCTACATCAAAAGCAGCCACCGGAGTTCCACAAGCCTGAGCCTCCGCTAAAGCCATGCCAAAAGTCTCCATAGCGGACGGGGAAACAAATACATCACTTGCATAATAGACCTGCGCAATCTCCTCCGCGGAGATCAGCCTGCCAAGTGCTCTTACATCAAGATTAGCGGGCAACTCAAGCTCACCCTCGCCAAATAGGAGAACAACAAATTGCTCTGCCAGCTCCGGCCTTCTCGCAAATGCAGCCAGGAACTCAGGAATCCCCTTGTAGCGATCAGTTACTGAGCGCGCGCCCAGCGCCAATACTTTTTTCTGTGGATCTATCTCCAGTTTTGTTCTGACATCTTCAATCTCCGTGGAGAAATACACTGGATCTATGATCGGAGGGATCACCGGTATCTCGGCCGCATCTCTAAACACCCGCGATTCTTTGATGTGGCTGGCCATCCATCTGCTGTTGGCAACCGGACCAACTTTCTTGTCTCTTACAAACTTGGCTTTTAGGCGCAACTCAGACTTGGCCCAGCCCTTTACCCCTGATGATAAAATTGGACATCCTCCACAATCGCCACGGTAGCCATCACATCCAGCATAAAGAATGCAACCGCCACTCAGCGGCCAGAGGTCATGAGCTGTCCAGAAAACCGGGCTCCCCTCTGGGATCAATGCGTTCAAACCCCTGACACCCATCCAGCCCGTCAGCCCATGCAGGTGAATAATATCACCTTTCGTAGGCATCCCTTCACCTCTGTAACGCTCCGCACACATCAGAGAATGGTAAGGTGCTGAGGTCAGACGGTGCGACATCGAACGAACCACGCGCGTAACGAACCGTTGGACTGTGCCAGCATCCACAGCAAGCTGTGACGTACCAAGAGGGCCACCAAGGTCCGCGCTCAAAACACAGCTGTCAACACCGGCATTCCGCAACGCTTCACTCAGACGCTGAGCATAGATGCCGGCTCCGCCGTAGAGCGTTCTTGTTATATGCCAGACTTTCATTATTTACTCGCGGATCATACACTCGCCATTCACGCTTACTGGTGAAATATATACCTTTTAAAACTCTGCCAAAACTCTCTGCACTGCCATGCAAATGAACGTGAGGCCTGCTCACTATCAGCCTCAATAAGATTACTACATTTCCCCCATGGCCAGTAAAGACCCCGGACCGTGTTCGCCACATTCTCGCCATGAATTACCTGACCCCACATCGGCCAAGTATACTTAAAGATCACAGGTGCTGCCTCCGCAATTTTAGTATGGTCCCAACCAAAAATCGTTTTCTCATAATAGGGGGAAGACACAAAACTGACAAAGGGATTACAACGAAATAGCTGAAGGTAGTAGTCACCCTCATGTTCTGAATAACCGAAGGGGAAGCTAATGAAAAAGCCCTGCTCAAGATCCTGCGATTTCATTTGGTTGCGAGCCATGGAGTGTGTTTCCTCAATCATTCGAGGATGAATGACATCATCATTATCGAGACGTGTCATAATACGTGTGTTACCACGCGATGTTCGTTTCTTCATCTCATTGAGAACAAACTCTTCTCTGCGATCTTCGCAATAAATAGGTGTTAAAAATTCATACTGAGAGCTCAGTCCATCCAAGCGCCTGACAAATTGATTGGGCGTCTCTTTATCCAAAAAAATCAGCCATTGGAACGACTCATTAGTCTGCCTTGCCATAGAGGGAAGACACACCCTTTCGAACAATTCGAAGCGCCTCTTCAGCCAATCCACGTCTAGACCAAGATGCTCTTTTTGTTCAGACCATGGCTCACGCACATTGAACCTAGTCAGTATAAAATGATCAAACATATCGTCTACTGCCACACTTTCATCTCCTGATTATTAGCCGCTTAATTTTGCTTACTACTTTGATCCATAAGGTTTTTCCATCTTCTATGATAATCACCAGCCAGGCGCCCCAATTACTGTGTTTTCTGCGATGATGCTCCAGCCGGGCGATCGTGAATGGACGACTGTAACATTTAAAATTCAGAGTAGAAGGCTTGCTGCCACAAAAATGCAAGACCATGGGCCGATGTATATTCTCAGGAAATCCCCACCCGCACTGCTTACAATCATGTTTTACCCCCTCATGATCACGGCTTCTCACCCACTGTAGGTCCGTCCATGCTGTTTTAATTTCACCACGCTGGCTTTTAGCTAAAACCAAATAATCCAGCATGCCTTGTTCCCAAAACTTAAAAATACCCCCAGGAACAGCGTTATTCCATGATTCAACTTTAATCCACTCCTCGTATGTAATTACATTGCGGCGGCAGGCAAACACACCTGTGGAGAAATAGGGATGGCCTCGCCATTCGAAATCCGAATCAAACTTCTTAAGTTCCTCTAGCTTGAAATAAAAATGCGAGAGCCATGATGGCTCATTTGTAGCATCTTCCGGAATAGAAATTTCGTTCCAAAAAATCTGGAAGTCTAGATCTTTACGAACTTCGCCGAGAAAGTCGCCCCATACAATGGCATCCGCATCCATCCAGACATAATGCTCAAAAGGACCCTCCCACATGGCCGCGAGCTTTGCCCTACCACTACCCCTGATAAGATCTCGCATATCTTCATGCTCTAGATCTTCCACCCTGAGAATAATCAGATCATATAGCTCCTCTAAATCAGAGACATCGATATGCCCATCTACCACCAGGCAAACAGGAGTTTCAGGACAATATTTCCTGATACTGGCAAGCGTCGCACCCACGGTAGATCTGTCACCAGCATAACATCCTGTTACTATTCCAAATGGCTCTTTTACGTTCATATTTTTTGTATCTCTGCGCTCAACCGATTACATTACACCACTGCCTCCAAGCGTGATGTGTATCCTAATGCCTCAATATCCGCTGCGTATATGCTGGCGATATTACTCAATGTTTCTGCACTAGTATAATAAGAGCGCAGATCTATACTTTTGCCACTGACCTTGTTATCTATAATTAACTCACTGCCGCCAAATCTGTTTCTCAACTTGGCGTATTCATCCGATAAATCAGGCAGCTTTAGAATCTGGTCTATTGCAAGGTCTCCCCGCAAATTACGGAGGTAATGCAGTTGAGTTTTAAAATGAACACACCCACATTGAACAAGATCCTGATAGACTAACCAGTCATTGACAAAATGATCAAAGGTCTCGTATTTGCTCAGGGTCTCTGCAAAATATCTCTTATCGTTCGCATTAAGCCCTCCCGCGTTCAAAAAGCGCCACGCAGAAACAATGCGCTCAAAAGGGTCTCTTGTAATCGTAAATCTCCAAGCGTTTTGATAGCTAAGCTTTGGCAAGGCAACTTGATACTGCCGGATGGTCTGGTGACCAAAAACAACCTCGCCAAACAAACTTTTTTGCACCGCATTGCCGGCACATTTAGGAATGTGAATAAAAATGCAGCCTAGCTCGGATATGCGGCTTTTGAGCTTGTCAGATACTCCAGTCGGCCTACCCAGAAGCTTAACTCCCATTTTCAAGCTCCACAATGGCAGTCTGTTTTTTTCTCGAGGCATAACGCGATTGATATTAAGCCCACTATAAGCCACTACATGTTGATTTAACCACGGGCTATTGGACGCTCAACTCTTCCCCAGGCTTTGCGGGCAGCTATGTTAGTGTCCTCCAACAATATAGATAGCCAAGCTCCCAACTTACTTTGATTCTCCTGATGGTGCGCCAGTCGGGCTATTGTGAATGGCCGGCTGAAACATTGCACATCGAGTGTCGAAGGCTTGCGCCCACAGAAGTGAAGAATCGCAGGGTGATCAACCTCACTTGGGAAATTCCATCCTGAACAGGAACCGTCTTCAGTCAGCTTTTCAAAACCAAAATTTCTCGACCATTGTAGATCAGTCCTATGCATCTTGATTTCACCTCGCTGACTTTTGGCGAGAACTAGGTAATTTAGGATTCCCTGATCACCAAACTGAAATAGACCAGGCGTTTGCTCTCCCCACTGCTCCATTTTACTCCATTCATCATAGCTGATGACATTCCTGCGGCAGGCATAAGCCCCGGCCGAGAAATAGGGATGGCCGCGCCACTCAAAATCCGGATCAAATTTCTTCACCTCATCCAAATTAAAGTAAAAATGAGGTAACCACTCAGGCACCTCATTAGCGTCGGCAGGAATGGAAATCTCAGGCCAAAAAATCTGGAAATCGAGGTTGGTTTTAATTTGATCAGTGAAGTCACCCCAAACAATAGCATCAGAATCCATCCAGACATAAAATTCAAAAGGCCCCTCCCACATGGCGGCCAGCTTGACGCGGTAACTGCCACCGATCATCTTGCGCATTTCTTCAGACCGCAGCTCATCAATACGCAATACGATCAGATTATATTGTTGTTCCAGGTCAGAAACATCGACATCTCCATCAGCGATGAGGCAGATTGGGACCTCGGGGCAATAATGCCGCATACTTGCTAGCGTGGCACCAACCATGAACTTGTCACCAGCATGACATGCTGTTACAAAACCAAATGGTGCCTGAATTTTCATCTAATTTCCTTGGATCTCCGCGTAGTCATTTGCCTCACTTCTCTGAGGCCGCTGGGTTCTTATCATTGCTAAAATTTCCTGGAGTTCAGCTTCTGAGACTTTCAATGAATGATAACCACGGGCAATAAACACCCATTTCATCCATGCCTTGAGTAACGTTCTAGCCCACAGAAAGCGCCATTTTAAAAACTCACCAAATACAATCCTCATGATAGAACACCATCTGACTTTCCTGCCTTTATTCATCGGCAAGGATGACCACTGAAAGAGTAAGGAATGCTCTAGATTAAGAATATCCGTAGTAGAAATTTCACTCGTAGACCAGCTGGCATGCTCACGATGCCACACAACACTTGCTGGCTCATAAATCGACTTCCAGCCTCTACGCCAAGCACGGAAACAAATATCCAAATCTTCACAATAACCGGGATGATAGAGCCGACAAAACCCACCCAGTTTTAGGAATTTGTCACGATCAACTGCCATACAGGCTCCCGATGTAAACAAGGTGTAGCACAGCTCTTGACGACTTCTGTCAAACCTCCATCCATACAAGCCATCCTTGAATGACAAATCGGAAGGGCCACTAGATATTTCCTCACCTTCCCATTCATAAGTGCGCGAAGAAACAGCAAAAACATCAGGCATCTCCAAATGGTCAATCAGTGGTTGCAGGAACGAATCGCTTACTCTGATATCATTATTGAGGATAACAACGACATCATGATCAATAGACTTGATAAAGGCGTTGTAAGAAAAAAGATAATCGTTCTCTTCAGCTACCACACACTTCACATTAGGATGGTGCTGCCGGACCCAATCAACATCATTTTCCGTACTCTGGTTATCTAGCACCACGATTTCCGTGGGGCAATCAATGTTAGCACATGCTTTTTCAAGTGTGGGCAGCAATATCTCCAGATGATGTACTCCGTTGTAATTTAGTACCGCGAGGCAAAGAGATTTGTTACACGTGCTCATTGTAATGTAAAAATATAATCTATTTTTTTACCAATTTCTCGATCTCAGAAACAAAGACACTTTGAAGACGATCTGGATTGAATAAGGTCTCATGTAAAATCCGAGCACCATCAGATAACTCCGCATACGTTTCGACATCAGATGAGAGTTTCTGGCAGGCCGAGACAATTAGTTCTGGCTTATCCTCAGTAACACACAACGCCCCGCACTTGTCCCTCACGACTCTTGATGGGGTGCAATATTCAGGGCCCCACAAAATAACTGGTTTACCATAAGCCACGTAGTCTAAAAACTTTGTAGTAAAGCTCGTGCGCATGAAAAGCTCATACTCCTTTTCAAAACTCATCACGACTAACAAAGCGTCTGCTGATGCTAGGTAACTTGCAGCCTCCTCGGGCGGTTTAAAACCAAGGTAAATGTTTTTTTCTCTCGCCTCCCTGAGCATATCCTCCGGCCAATCAGCCTTGGGGCCAATTACCGTAATCTCCAAATCATCAACGGACTCGAACCGGCTTATGAGTGAACATATCATACGTCCATAAAAATTCTCAACCGACCCTACATAGACTAATCGGAACTTATCCGAACTTTGCGCAACCTCTGTTACAACCTCGGGTAATTGGTGATTTCCGGGCATAGGATAAACAACATGAGCATTAGGATGATCGCCCAGTTCCTCTTTCATGCCATCGCTCGTGCAGATTGCCAGATCACATTTTTGGTAAAATTGCCTATACCATTTATCTAAAAATCGCATCGTCCAACGTTGACCGGAGTATCCTTTCATAATTGGAAACCAATCCAAAAATAAACCAGCTATGGGAAGCCTCTTTTTACGTGCAACCCGATAAGCCATTTTACTCAAATAGTTATCTGCCAGAACCAATAAGACATCTGGCTTAAAATCATCAACAGCTTTGTTTAGACTTCTGTTAGGCAATCTAGATAAAATGAAATTTTCAAAATCTCTGATTAAGGGGGCTAGCTTTGCACCTCCAAAACGTGTGTTGACTACTCGCTCGATAAATCTTGGCAGCTTAATGTATGTAAATGGCACACTCTCATCAAAGTCTCTTGCATTCGTTGCTACGAATATCTCAAAAGGGTCACGTGCGACCAAGTGCCTAAACAATACGATTCTGACCCCATGATTATTTTGAGGTGGTCCAATAGAAATCACCATGACTCGCAACTTTCCTGTCGTTTCTTCTTTCATCTTATGCGTTATCAATTGAGATACGGCTCACTAACTGGTTATATATTTCAGGAAGGGCTTGCGAGGAAGTGCTATAGTCTGGATCTACACCCTCAAGGAGCGGGTTGAGCGATACCACTTCCTGACCCACGAGTGCGGCATACAAACCAGAAGCGCTGTTGAAAACAAATACTTTCAAGTGATAATCCGTAAAAAGATCTTCCAAACAGACCTCCTTGGCCAATTGGTGCAGATTCAACTCAGGGTGCCTTGCCATGGCCTCCCTGATTAGCTTGATACTCTGATCTTCACTCTGCCCGGGGTGAAACTTAAAATAAATGGTCGTGTCACCCTTCTTTTTACAGATCTCAAAAAATTGATCGATGGCTTCACATAACAAGTCTGCCGTCGTCATGCCCAATTCAACCAAGGCATCAAAAACTAAAACGGGAGGATGATCCGGCTTATCCTGTTTAATCGTTGGGAACAGCTTATCGATACCGATAGCTACCTTGTCTCGCCAACCGGGGAAACTCTCTTCCGTAAAACCATAACACACCTCATAATCATCAGCAAAAAAACCAATTTTGTCCTCCAATCGCCTACCGAAAAACAACTTTCTGAGCAGCTTAACCCTACCGGGAAAAGACCAGGGTGTGTATGCCTTAACGATTTCCCCTGGCTGATAATAGGAGGTCAGACCCTCCTCTATATACGAAAATCCTGAACACTTAGGGTGAGTCACAATTAAGCGAGCGAAGTCATAATAAGTGTGGGAAATATAGCAATGGTATGCCTCCCCATCCATGAGAGCTGTAATTTCATCATCTCGTTCTTTTAGGCCTCGCCTATATTCAAAAGCCCTCCTTACCGAATTTACGTTCGGGCGCCCAACAGATCGAATTTTAACAATAGATACACCCTCAGGAGGATTATTACACACAAATCCATTCACCCTCACAATGATACAGGCGCTTGGGCTTAGCTTCTTATAGTCGATGACTCCCAGTGCGCTACGATAGGTTGCATGACTATGAGCAAGGAATAGATGTTTACTCATGAGAATATGAGAGCAAAAAATAGGTATAATTAATAACGAAGTGAGTTCGCGTCAAGTGAGTCGCAAATCAATCAACTATTTTTCTTAGCAACAATACCCCTCACTAATTCCAAATCCTCAGGCGTATTCACCGATGCTTCGACCCATGGCACACTTATACCATAGAGGGAATAACCAGACTCCAACGCGAGCAACTGATCAATATCCTCATGCTTCCAGCCATCAGTCTCTCTGCCATCGTAGGAAGATAGTGCCGCCTTGCGGTAGCCATAAAAGCCATGCACATATCGGTATGGGTAACCCTCAATCCGGCCGCCCGTCTTAGTGGCTGGAATGAATGCGCGGGATAAATAAAGCACACGTGAGTTGCCATCTACCATGGCTTGCACGGTAGCATGTCCAGCGGTGTGCGCATGTGCATCTGCTGTATAGACAATGATGCCATCAGCATCTGGAAATTCTGAAAAAGCAGCGATGCACTTGTCGATGTTTTCCGGCTCTACTAAAGGCTCATCTCCCTGAACGTTGATGACCACATCGTAATCATCAAACTCTGGTAAAGTGGCAGCCCATGCTACCCGCTCAGTACCAGTATTGAATGGGATATCGCTGATCACGCAGCGGAAGCCCTCAGCCTCGACAACATTCTTGATTCGCTCGTCATCAACAGCAATAACCACCTCGGCAGCAAGCTTGGCCTTACGGCTTTGAATAGCCGTGCGTAAGATCATTGGGATGCCACCGATGTCGACTAAGGGTTTTCCTGGGAGTCTTGATGACTCATAGCGTGCGGGAATAACGATGAGTGCTTTGTTGTTCATAGAATGTTAGAAGTATTATTTAAATTAGAGCTTTTTAAGTAAGGAAGATATGGCGAACTCGATTTCCTCGGTAATGAGACGAGCTCCTCTCGGCGAGACATGCCCATGGTCTAGGTAAAGAGAATATCCCTCCTCACCTGCCTGCCTCATCAGGCCATGCAGATCGACAAATTTAGCCAATGGGTCAATGAAGATCAAATGAGGAAAAAGTCGTGCCATCTCATCAAACACCTCATCCTGTGGTTTGCGTTGCTTGAGGTATTCAACCTTCGACATACCTACATCGAAAGCATCTACTTTAAAATGTAGATTCAACGCCAGATTTCTAGGCACATCATCTCGGTAAAATGGAAACTGTTTTAAAATTGCTACCCGGCAACCTATGGCCTCTAAATCCCTAATCTGCTCGGCCAAGGCATTGCTCATTTCCTTCCTGTCCTCAGGGTCCTTGGTGTAATAGATCCAGCAAGCGGCAAGAACAACCACCTTTGATTCACCCCTTGCAGATGCCGTCTTTATAGACTCAAACACCGCGTTGTTATAGGCTGGCGAAAGCTCGTTTTTGCCGTGTTTGTCTGGCTTATACCAGTTCTTAACAGGTGGGGTCACCCATGATGTTGCTGCCTTACCGGATACCCCAAGATTTTTACAAGCAGCATCAATTCCAGGTATCACCGCATCAGCATGACTGTCTCCCCACAGAAATATCATGTTCTTTCCTCGAGATTCGCCCATACGAGTTAACTCCTCAGGAATGTCGTCAACACTCATGTTGCGCACTGGCAGAACCCGCTTTTCAACCGGATCAGAAATGACCTTCAAAACATCCTCGCTAAATCGTGCCTCATAACCGTCGTTTTTAGTGATGAAAAATCCAGCAGCCAGCAAGACAATCATGGCAATCAAACTCACACCAAAAACGCCCTTTCTGGTTTTGATAAGAGCGCCCTTCCGGAAAGGTCTTTCAACAAACTTCCAAGATACTATTGATAAGAGGAAAGCTATGACAACAAAGAGAATTGCCCACAATACACTCGGGTGGCGGCCAAACAAAGAATGGTGATAAGCAAAGAAAGGCCAATGGATCAGATAAAATGAATAGGATATAAGGCCCGTGAATACCAGCGGACGTAATGCTAGGGCCCTCAGTGGCACGGGCCGGGCATCAGCGGGCACATGATTGCCGCTCCAGATCATCAACACAGCACCCAGAACCGGAAGAATTGCATGATATCCTGGGAACGGAGTATTTGGCTTGTAGAGAAAAAACGTAGCCAGAATAGCAGCCAAACCAATCCACGCAAAGACCGCCCGAACCTGCTTTGATTTGATCGGAGGAGCAACCGCCAATAGCGAGCCCGCAAGGAGCTCCCAAGCACGAGTCGGAAGCAGAAAGAACGTCGCAGAGCGATATTGAATCTGCTCCATCGCATAGATGGATAACAACAAGCTGGCTACCAAACCAAACCAAATAGCCGGAACAAGCATGCGTCCCTTCCATAGACGGAACAGCACGATGAATACCGTCGGGATAATGAAGTAGAATTGTTCCTCAACGGAAAGTGACCACGTGTGTAGCAGTGGCTTACTTTCTGACGCAGCTCCAAAATAATCATCCTCCAACCAGAAATTGATATTCGATCCAAAACACACCAGCGCCATCACCGACTTTGCCAACTGACTGTAGGCTTCGGGGAATAGTAAAAACCAGCCGACCACCAAGGTTACAATAACCGTAGCTGCCATGGCTGGTAATATTCTGCGCGCACGCCGCTCCCAGAAATGGGTAATGGAAAAAGTACCTGCCTTGAGGTCCTTAAGAATTAATCCTGTAATTAAAAAACCGGAGATGACAAAAAAAATGTCAACCCCGGCATAGCCACCACCAAAACCAAGACCTGCATGAAAGAGCACGACTGCGACAACGGCAACCGCACGCAAACCGTCGATATCAGCTCGGTAGGTCAAGCGATGTGATGTGTCCGCCATAATAATATAACGCCCCACGTATGATCAAGCATACGTGAGGTGACTTGGAACAATCTCAACAACGAGATGCCCGCCTAATGATAAGGCTCAAATGGTCAAATCCCAAGCAAGTGTTTGATAGCCTGATGTAGGTGCAATAAGCCGATAAGCTTACCGGCTTCATCCACCACTGGAATATCTCTGATGAATTTATCTTCCATGAGGTGAATGGAATCCACGAGATTCCCATCAGCATGGACGGTGGTGGGCGTCGGGTAAGCATGCACCATGATGTCGTCAACAAACAGTGCTGACCATGGCTTCTGACGATGCAGTGTGAGTCGGCGCATGTCACCATCTGTAAAAACACCTTTGAGCATGCCCTCATCATCGACTACGCAAGCGATACCGAATGGGAACTTGGTCATCACCTCGAGAACTTCCTTTACATAGGTGTCTGTTTTAACAACGGCAAAGCCCGAAAGATCGAGCATAACATCTTGGTTTTTCACTTCATTATTCATAAAATCGTCTCCTCTTCTCCGTATTTTTCTAGTAATTCAAGGCGGGTTTCATGAAGCTGTTTAGCCTCTTGAAGAATGCGCTTGAGGTGCTTGATGTCAAGAACCGTGTTAGCATCTGACAGTGCGTTGGGTGGGTCATTATGCACCTCCATAAATAAAGCATCAATACCACAGGCAACAGCTGCACGGACTAGTGATGGGATAAACTCACGCTGACCTCCTGAGATATTGCCCATTGATGTCGGCATCTGAATAGAGTGCGTGCCATCGAAGCACACGGGATTACCTGTCTCACGCATGATTGGGAAACAGCGATAGTCGTTGATGAGCATATTATAACCAAAGAAAGTACCTCGATCAGAGAGGAGCACATCCTCACAGCCAAATGCCTTTAACTTACGAGTTGAGTTTTTCATATTCCATGGACTCATGAACTGCCCCTTCTTCAGGTGAACAGGCTTGCCTCCTGCCGCAGCTGCCCTGAGAATGCTTGTCTGTCTACAGAGATAAGCAGGAACTTGAAGGAAATCAACGACCTCGGCCGTTGGCACGGCCCACTCAGGCACCGAGAAGTCAGAAGTGACCGGTAAACCCAAGTCCCGCCTGATCTCTGCCAGTATTTCCAGACCTTCGTCAATACCCACTCCGTGGAATGATGTCGGTGATGAGCGGCAATCCTTGTCGTAACATGCCTTGAATATTAACGGCACACCAACTTCATCACATATCTTCTGGGTTGCCTCGGCCATCATCATGCAATGATCCCTGCTCTCAATGGCGCATGGCCCGCCAATATAAGCCAGAGGGTGATCTCCCCCTATGGCAACGCTTTTAACGCTGTCGTCCCCTACAGTTATTGTTTTTGTTTTCATAAATGAGTATCGTTGTTTTTATTGAATGTGTGAAATGATGTCAATCAACTCAAATGGTTCTTGAATACAGGCTTTTGCCCCAGCTTCTTCAAGCTCCTCGCGCGAGCCATAACCCCAAAGAACACCGACCCCGGCAACATCGTTGTTTATGGCCCCCAGAATGTCGTGCTTGCGGTCTCCAATCATCACACTTTCGTGGCTTTGGATCGATTGGTCTTCAAGAATGTGGCGAATCAAGTCTCCCTTGTTGCTTCGGGTTCCATCAAGCTCACTTCCGTGAATGGAGACAAAAGGCTCAGTAAGCTCAAAGTGGTCCAAAATACGCCGGGCAAAAACCTCGGGCTTAGACGTCGCAATATGCAATGCATGATCTTGCTCACGAAGACCATTGAGCACTTCTGGAATATTAGGATAAACTTCGTTTTCAAAAAGCCCCACGTCACCGAAACGCTCACGGAAATGACGCACGCCCTCTGCAATCCTCTCTTTCTGATCCTCACCAAACATCTTGGTAAATGCATCCTTAAGTGGCGGGCCTATGCACCAGCCAAGCTCATCCATGGGCGGCACTTCCTCACCCAGCTGCTCCAGCGCGTGCTGCAAGGACGTCAGGATTCCTACCTTAGGGTCAGTGAGTGTGCCATCTAAATCGAGGAGAATGTTCATGAAGGTTTTTGAGTATGGGCTGTTTGCTGGCTACAATATTATGCGGTAATTCTCCGACCCCACAAAGCCGATGGCTTTTCAATGTAATGATACGAAAGGTAGGCCACCCCAGTAAAAATGGGTAAGACAACGCCAAAATGAATCATCATTTTAAACGCAGTATGAATTTTCAAACCCTGAAGGAGTAAGTCGTGAATGACGATCATCAATGGCTGATGTAATAAATATAAACTATAGCTACACACCCCCATAACACTTAGAGCACGACACCATAGCAAGCTCATCTTTAGCGTCACATTGGGCGAGGTAGCGTTGCCACTCTCTGCCTCTTGAAGCTTTTTCGATATATACACACAGGTGGCAAATGAGGCAGCCAAGAAGGAGAACCCGCTCAGCGGCCGGATAAACCAGCAGACCAAAA
>JBNABE010000005.1:0-29287 GCA_049631945.1 Akkermansiaceae bacterium | reverse complement strand
TTGGAATCCTAATTTGATGTGAACCGGATTCGAAAGCCAATGCGCTTTGGTCTTTATCCAAAAGTGGAAAATGAATTACATGGGATTGCATTTCATCATCAATGAACACTGTAAGCTTAACGGGTTGCAGACTGGAGCCCACCGTGACAGTAAGATCAATGGCAATCTCGTCACCTTGTTTTAATACTTGGTCATGCTCACACACAGAATCGTCGGAAATGATATTCAAGTAATCCAAAGAAGCTCTGCCACTTCCAAATTCATTACCTGCGACATTCATTTGTCCAAAATAACAATTAATGCCATCAGCAGGGTTTGATGCATCAATGACCGGTTGGCCCTGATCGAGAACCATAACACGCGTACAAAAATTGGCTACGAACTGCATGTGGTGTGAGACAAAAATCACGGCGCACTCATTGGTCAACTCACGAACTCTATTCAAACATTTGGTCACGAAACCAACATCCCCAACTGCAAGCACTTCATCCAATATCAGAATATCCGGCTTCAGAGAGCTTGCTATCGAGAAACCTAGTCTAACACTCATGCCTGAACTGTAACTCTGAACAGGTGAATCAATAAAATCTCTCAATTCTGCAAAGTCGATAATATCATCGAGCCTTTCATCAATCTCCTCCTTGGACAACCCCAACACTGAGCCGTTTATGTAGATATTCTCTCTTCCAGTAAGGATGGGATTAAAACCAGCCCCAAGAGCTATGAGTGCCCCTATTCGACCACGCATAGTAATGCTTCCAGCATCAGGTTTGATGAGTCCTGACAGCATCTTTAGCAAAGTCGTCTTTCCCGCACCATTATGCCCAATTAACCCCAGGCACTCTCCTCTACGAAGGTCAAAGGATATTCCTTTATTCGCCCAAAACTCACCATTACGAAGCTTACGCTCAAACGATATTTCAGCTTTTCTTCGCGTTCCCGCAACCATATCTTTTGCCGAGTCTCTAAGACCATACAATAAGGATTGCTTAAGATCTCGACAAAAAATCTTACCTAAACCATCGACCTGAACCAATATCTCTGGGCTGAGATTCGATGAAGGATGACTAACAAGTGAGGGTGGCAATGACATAATTACTAAGTGAAAATTGATATTTTCACTCTAAGTTAAAATTTGCTGCTAAAATTTTACATCCCCATCCGCTCGATGATCCGGGGAACGGTAACGTGGAAGATAATCCAACCTACTAGAAGAAGAGCAAATGCACAGACTGACACAGTAAAAGCCATGGACAAATGCTCAAAAGATCCGCCTACCAAAGTTGCTCGTCCAATTTCGAGCAAGTAAGTTACGGGATTAATTTTGTTAACCCATGACAAAAAACCTTCTGAGGCAATCGGATATACCACAGGGGTAGCATACATTACAAACTGTCCCAGCAAGCCGATAGACTTAGCTATATCCGTATAGAGTAAACCGATAGGGGTAAGAAAGCTGCCAATGGCAACGCCTAGTAACACCATGGCGAGATAGGCGAACGGGAAAAATACAATGGTCCAAGATGCTTCAACCCCAGCAAATACGAAGATGGGAATGAGGAGCAGAAGCCTGATTGCTGAAGTGACAGTTGTTTCACCTATACCTGCAAGAACGGGTGCTATCCTCGGAAAATTGAGTTTTGTCAACATCGCCTTAGATGCAGTCAAACTTGTAATGGGCTTTGTGAGACTCTCAAGAAAAGCTTGCCACAGTAATGTACCGATCATTACGAAAGCTGGATAGGGAATGCCGGTATCAGCTACTTTAACCACCCCGGAACTGTTTAAGAAGAACCACACAAGTGTAGTAGCAACTGGCGGAAAAAAGAGCCATGCATACCCTAGTATGCTCTGCCTAACTTGAGCTTTCATATCCCTCTTGAACAGCGCACCTGCAAGCTCGCGCGAACTTCTAAGCTCTTGGACCATTTCAGCGATCAATTGCTTTGGGTTGGCTAATGATGAATCCGGAGTATAGGTAACAACTGGTAAATTTTTTGAACTCGACATAATAAAAAGAGGATGAGTTGTAAGATGTTTATGCTGAATTTGTGATCCAATCGGGACTGTTTTCTGCAAAGACAGCGATTTCTTCCAAGATAGTCATGACCTGAGTTTGTGGCTGCCAGTCCCAAGTTTCACTTGCGAGGGAATGGTCAAGAACGACCCAAGGCAAATCAAATGGGCGAATTGGCAATTCACCCTCAATATCATCAGCAGATCGAGGTAAGGAATCGATAGTCGTAGAACTTGGAAATCTCTGAGCGCACCAATCAGAGAGCTGGCGCAGTGACATAGCGGAATCAACACCTCCAGAAAGGTTAATGATGGGAGAGAGTTCTTGGTTCTTCGTTCCTTGTTTGCTAATTTGCTTCAAGAGTAATGGTGCGAGATCGCGCGGATGAAGGCAGTCACGTACCTGATGTCCCAAGCCGTCAAAGCCGATATACTTCAGAGGTCTTCCCTCACGCCATGAATGAATCCAGAAGGCAAAAATGCCCTGATCTGGTTTGCCGAATTGGCGGGCACCAGCCATGACACCACAACGGTTGATCCAAACGGGGAAGCCGAACGTCAAACCGTATTCAAGAGCCAGCGTTTCCGAAGTGAGCTTAGTCGACCCGTAGAGGGAAACCGGAGGTGCTGTTGAGAACTGCTCTGTAATTCCGGACGGGCTGCAGCCCATCAGTTCTTGGTTATTGGTTATGGGCCGGTAAGCACGATCGTGAACTTCCACCTCTAGATTGGCCAACGGAGAAATCGAATAGACTCGGCTGGTCGAGAGAAGAATGAAGCCTGCATTCCATCGCTTGCAGGCTTCTAATAAATTAATTGTGCCACCTAGATTGTTATCTACCAGCTGCCTCGAGCTGGACTTGCCATCAATACCAGCGAGGACGCTAGGATTAGCAGCAGCATCAATCACCCAGTCGAAAGGCCCCATGGCTTCTAGGTCTGCCTCGTTACGGATATCACCATGAACGACATTGACTCCCTGACTGACGAGTTTATCTCGGTTTAGCCAAGACCCATTCCTAGAAAAGTTGTCAATTCCAACAATGTTTAGCGTTGGCTCGCTACTGAGCAATACCTGAGCCACCTCTGAGCCAACAAAGCCACAAATGCCTGTGATGAGAATGTTCATAATACTGCTACGCGACGATGGTAAATTTCTGATGAACGATGGCCGATTACCAAATTATGGTGGAGCCAATCAAAGCGTCTTAGCTTCGAGTAAATTATTAAGATAAGCTCCGTAGCTATTCTTATTGAGCTCTTCGGCGCGTGCTCTGAGTTGATCATCGGTGATCCATCCATTGATCCAAGCGATTTCCTCAAGGCATGCAATCTTATAGCTCTGGTAGCGCTCAATTGTTTCAACAAACTGAGATGCCTCCAGAAGAGACTCATGTGTCCCTGTATCTAGCCAGGTATGACCACGCCTCAGTATTTCAACCTGTAAATCACCACGCTCCAAGTAAGCTTGATTCACTGAAGTGATTTCAAGCTCTCCTCTGTCTGATGGCTTTACAGACTTCGCAATAGACACCACATCATTGTCGTAGAAATATAGGCCTGTGACTGCGTAGTTTGATTTTGGATTTGCTGGCTTTTCTTCGATTGATATGGCCTTGCCTGAATCATCAAAGTCAATGACACCGAATCTCTCTGGATCTTTAACAAAATAACCAAATACGGTAGCTCCCTGCTCCCTCTGGGCAACATTTTTGAGTATTGGGGAGAAACCCTTACCGTAAAAAATATTATCTCCTAAGACAAGAGCCACACGATCTGTACCGATGAAATCCTCTCCAAGAATAAAGGCCTGCGCAAGGCCGTCAGGACTGGGCTGAACCACATAGCTGAACTCTACACCAAATCTAGAACCGTCACCAAGCAAACGCCGGAACATTGGCAAATCATCAGGAGTAGAAATGATAAGAATCTCTCTAATTCCAGCCAACATCAACACCGAAATAGGATGATAAATCATCGGCTTATCATAGATTGGCAAGAGTTGCTTACTGATTGTTTCTGTGACTGGATGCAAACGTGTGCCTGCTCCGCCTGCTAGTACAATGCCTTTCATGGGAATATCGGAGATTTTTAGTTTAATTTATCCCGCTGTGCGGAAGTTTAAGTTGAAGTTTTTGAGCTAGACTTGCCAATTTTGCAGTGAATCGATAATCGCATCGTGTACTTCACGTATCTCGATGCCGCTGGAGAGTAATTTGGAATTATCCATGACACAGTTGGAGCGTGGGGTCTTGGCTGCAATTTGCATGAACTCGTCTTCATCAGAGAAGAACTTGAAATCTTTTTCTGGAAGTAGATGGGTTTTAATTAGTTCTGCCACTTCACGGGTCGTGACGAATCCAGTGTTGGTGACATTGTAAGTGCCGAAAGGGACTTCTTTCCTGTAGGTCTCAGTGCAACAGCGGACGAATTCATCGATATGAGAAATAGAGTTTTCCGCCTCAAGCAGGGTATCATAATTAATCAATTTGCTCAGATAGTTACGAGGACTATCGACATAATTGAAGGGAATCCTCAATCGCCAAATGTAACAGTTCTCAGCTCCGTCTAGGACTTCTTCGCCTAATGCTTTGGTGCCAGAGTAGAAGCTGCAGTTATTGGTTCTGAATGAGAAATTAGGTGTGTCGTTTTCGGTGAATCCCTTACCATCTTCGCGCCGCCCCGTATAGATACAACCAGAGGAGACGTGGCCCCAGGTCAGCTGATGAGATTCACACACCTCACGGATCGTTCCCGGCAGAACGGCATTACCGTCAAGGCACTCAGCCTTCTGCAGCTCACAAGCATCTACATTAGGCTTTCCCGTGTAGCCTGCTGTGTTAATTAGAAAGTCTGGCTCCGTTTCTTTGATTAGCTGATTCAGTGCATCCTTATCCGTGTAGTCACATTGAGAGCGAGCCACTGACAAGAATTCGATTCCTGATTGCTCGAAATACTGCTGAAATGCATTACCTACGTAACCGCTTCCTCCTAGTAATATGATCATGGTAAAATTTTCAATTGATAATGGGCGATGACTGAAGCTTTAGGCCTGTCCAAGCCTTTCCAACTTATAACTCCCGTCTAGCACAGCTTTCCACCAAGATTCGTTTTCGAGATACCATTGAACAGTTTTTCTAAAGCCTGACTCAGGATCTTGTTTGGGTTCCCAGCCGAGGTCATTTTTAATTTTGGAGGCATCGATGGCATAGCGCAGGTCATGACCTGGGCGGTCTTGGACAAAAGTGATCAAGTCCGTGTAGGAGCTGATCACTTTGTCAGTTGAAAGTTTGAGTTGAGAGTTCGAGGCAACAGGGGCTAATTCATCGAGGATGGTGCAGAGGAGCTTGATGAGATCGATATTTTTCATCTCATTGTTGCCACCCACGTTGTAGGTTTCCCCCACGGTACCGGTCTCAAGAACCGTAAGAAGAGCTTCAGCATGATCCTCTACATAAAGCCAATCACGAATGTTTTCCCCTGCCCCGTAGACTGGAATGGGCTCACCTGCGAGAGCTTTCAAGATGACTACAGGAATGAGCTTTTCAGGAAATTGATAAGGCCCGTAATTGTTGGAACAGTTCGTGATTAGCACCGGTAGACCAAAGGTGTCCGCCCAAGCACGTGCCAGGTGGTCAGACGATGCCTTACTGGCACTGTATGGTGAATGCGGATCGTATGGTGTCGTTTCCTTGAATTGGCCCGTGTCTCCGAGACTTCCGTAGACTTCATCGGTAGAGACGTGCAGGAAGCGAAAATCAGGATTAGGTGATTCTGCGAGATAGCTCTTAGCAGTATCAAGCAGGGTGTAAGTTCCAACGACATTGGTCTGGATGAACTCACCTGGCCCGTCTATGGAACGATCGACATGGGATTCTGCAGCGAGGTGCATGACTCCGTCTGGCTGAAAATCAGCAAATAATTCACGCATCTTGCTGGCGTCACAGATATCCGCTTGGGCGAAGCTGTAATTTGGATCATTCTCAACAGTCGACAACGAGGCGAGGTTTCCCGCGTAGGTGAGCTTGTCGACATTGAGCACGGTATGACCACGCTTAATGAGAAGGTGGACGAGATTGGAGCCAATGAAGCCGGCTCCTCCTGTAACGAGTATTTTCATAGGTTTAGTGTATCGATAAAGATTTCTTGGTTGCTTCAACAATCTGCCGAATGGTCTCTTCTAAAGAAACTGTTATGTCCCAGTCAGGATAGTGCTGACGCATTTTACTAAGGTCTGAGATGTAGCAGATGTGGTCGCCTATGCGGTTGTCATCGACGTATTGGTAAACTTGTTTCTTGCCAGAGAATTGCTCGGCAATTTTGAAGGCCTCCCAGATCGAGCAGGAGTTGGCACGCCCGCCACCGATATTGTAGACCTCGGCGACTCTCGGTGCTTTGAGGAATTCCTCGATGAAGCGAGCGACATCGTGAGAGTGGATATTGTCGCGGACTTGTTTGCCCTTATAGCCAAAAACCTTGTATTCCCTGCCCTCGAGATTGCATTTAACGAGGTAAGAAAGAAATCCGTGCAGCTCCACTCCAGAGTGATTCGGGCCAGTAAGACAGCCACCACGCAAACAGCAGGTTGGCATGCCGAAGTAGCGACCGTATTCCTGCACCATGACATCTGCTGCGACTTTTGAGGCCCCAAAGAGCGAATGCTTGGACTGATCGATTGAGAATTCCTCGGAGATGCCATCGGCGTAAGCTGAGTCGTCATAGTCCCAGCGTGTCTCCAGCTCCTTGAGGGCTATGGTGTTGGGGCGATCACCGTAGACCTTATTAGTGGACATGTGCACAAAGGGCACCTCGACATTCACTTGTCGGTTGGCTTCCAGGAGGTTGAGTGTCCCTACAGCATTGGTATCAAAATCATCAAAGGGAATCGCTGCCGCCCGATCATGGGATGGCTGAGCTGCTGTATGCACAATGGCATCAGGCTTCACCTCGCTGATAAGGGCCAGAACTCCATCACGATCACGAATATCAAGCTCATGATGGACAAATCCAGGTAGATCGCGCTCTAAACGCTCTTGGTTCCACCTTGTGTCACCTTGTGGGCCAAAGAAAGTAGCACGTTGATTGTTGTCTACTCCGTGAATTTCCCAGCCCAGCTTGGAAAAGTGGACGCAAACTTCCGAGCCGATGAGGCCAGACGATCCTGTTACTAATAATCTCATTATTGTCGCTTAATTGTGTGTTGTCTGATCGAGGAAATGTGAGGTAAGCACGCCTCCGCCCTAGGTCGATTTCCCAGATTTACTCTGAGAAAAACCATCGTTTGAAAACCAATTGTGACTGGTTGCTTTTATATTATTATTCAGGTTCTGGCCCTTTATGATCCCGGAACCTGGATTTCACATGCTCAATAAAGTGCGGTATGGCACAAGAGGCATGAGCGCTGAGGCGTCATTTACTTGTTATCATCCTCATCATCGTCATCGTAGTAGCCACCATAGCCACCAGAGCCGCCGTATTCACCATAGCCTCGGTATCCATAGTAGCCGGACCCGATATGCTTGCGCTTCATGGCGTTGATGACGACGCCCGACACATGAATGCGTGCCTGTTCGAGAAGTTCCTTGGTTCGAATAATCGCACCAACGGGAATTTTCAGCGCACGAACGACGAGAATGACGGTTTGCACGTGCTGAGCCAGCAGGCGAGTATCACTTACTGGGAGCACGGGCGGGGTGTCCACGATCACACGGTCGTAGTATTCACAGAGCTTAGAAATAATGTCTGCGATCTCATTTTCCTGCAGTAGCTCAGATGGGTTTGGTGGTTTCGTGCCTGCACAAATCACATGCAGTCCTTGAATACTGGTTCTCTGAACGACCACAGCGAGATCAGCCTGCCCAGAGAGAACCTCGGATATACCTAGACTTTCGTTGATGTCTGGAAACAGCGTATGTACTCGAGGTTTCCTCAGATCAAGATCGACCAGAATGGTCTTCTGCTCATTGAGAGCAAAAGAGGCAGCCAGCTCAGAGGCAATGGTGGTTTTACCCTCACCAGGTGCGGCACTAGTAATGAGAATACTCTTGTTGCGCTCAGCCTTGCCCAGCAGCATAATCGAGGCTCTTAGGTTTCGGATTGATTCCGCATTCGAGCTTCTCGGATCAGCATCAAGCACGTTCTGCCAGCGGTCTTCTATGTCAAAGGTCGTGCTCTCTGGAATAGCAGCCAGACATGGCAAATTGGTAGCCTCTTCCACGGTGCGGACATCGTAGATTTTAAAGTCAAGCATGCCGAGGATATAAGAAATACCAAAGCCTATGAGTGCACCCAGAGCAACTCCCTGTGTAAGCCTCTTGTATTTATCAATCGCCTTGTTGCCCGTGCCAAAAGCTTTCTCGGCGATCTTGAGCTCAAATTGGTCGTTTTTCTCGGCCACTTCAATGTCGGTAATACGAGCAATGACCCTGTTGTAATGATTCTGCCTATTGCTAATTTCTCCAGTGAGAGCTCCCGTGCGGGCTGATATTGCTCCCTGAACCAGCGCAAACCACTGTTCCTCTGCCTTCGTAGCCGCTTCTTTTTGCGCCTCATTGGCAGCAGCTACATCCATTGCCTTTTCCAGTGGCTTCATGCGTAGTTTATACTCTGACCAGAAGTCGAGCTCACTTGGGTTTTGCATGATTGCAGTAATTTCATTGCGAAAACGTTTTTTAATGTCAGCTAAAAGTGCTGCCGCGTCGATCATCGTGGGATGTTTGGCTTTGTAGCGAAGCTTGAGTGAAACCATGTTTTTATTCATCTCCACGATACGTGCATTGGTCGCCATCACTGAGGTGTAGGTCGACATCGCCCTCTGGGCAGTCTCAACGTCAGCTGCTGCCATTGCCGCATCGGCTTTCAAAATCTTGTATGCTTCACCTGCTGATTTTTCGATGCGGTTCTGTTCACTCCTAATGAACTCCTCGACTATGGCATCCGCAATGGTGATCGCTGTATTCGGATCAGCATGACTCACATTGACATCCATGAGCATCGTACCTGGCCTAGGCCTGACACTCAGGTTACCAGTAATCATACTAACAATTTCAGACGTTGAGGCCTCAGCAGCCGACCTGAAGCGTAACTCGTCCTCACCTCGCCAGTATTTGGGCTTCATCGAAAACTTTGGCGGCATCGCATTTTCGACTGATTGGATCTTTGGGCTGTTAACGACTTTACGTAGCTGTGTGGAGCCAAGTATTTTACTCGCCATCGTCTGCATTGCTTGCTGGAGGCCCACTCGATCACTCTCAAGATCTGACCCAACCAACTGCCTTTTTTTCGTGACTACCTCGATCACCGCTTTGGCAGAGCTTGTTGGCTCCGCAATTGATAAGGTGTATAGTGACACCACATATCCCATAACCGCAAAAATCAGGATGATCCACCAGCGCGTGAAAGCCATTCTGATGCGGCTTTTTTGAGGGCTTGATTGCAAAGGCACCTCTGCTTCAGCATCAGGTGATTGATCAAGATGGTCGTTGTTATGATTTACTTCGGTCATTAAATTGTGTGTCTAAAACCACACGTCAGGCGTCACCTGCAACAGTGGTCTATGTTTTATAATTGGGAAAAGTTCACTTTATTGGATCGTATCTTAAAAGATGCTCTCTTTGATCATGAGAATGTCACCCTCACGAATAAAGACCATTGGCACCTTGCCACTCTGGACATCTTTCATGTTGATGTTCTCTACCGTGTAGCCCTGAGGGGTCAATCGTCTCAGTGTTGCTTCCTTTTTGTTCGCTACTCGACTCAGTCCACCCGCTTTAGCAATAGCAGATAAAATATCAATCTTACCCGATGCTGGCAGCTGTATCTCGCCACCGCGATTGACCTCGCCAGCAATGGTTGCAGTCTTTGCAACTTGATCTCCCAAGGGCAACATATGTACTAAGGCAGTATCGCCAGGTGAGAGCTCTACTGTGCCCGCTCTATTCATAGTAGTAACTATCGGGTCGCCTCCTTTTTTACGGACAATCGTGATGCGATTTGTATCCCCCATCTCCGTGATTCCGCCGCTAGCCGCTATGGCTTGCGCCAATGATATCGTTCCCTCATCAGGATAGGGTACCCCTCCCGGATTAACCACGGCACCAGATACGATTACATTTTTAGCCGCATATCCTGTAATGATTACGCTGATTTTGGGATCAACGAAATAGTCTTTCTTATAAAGCTCCGTGAGTTTTTGCTCGAGCTGCGGCACCGTGAGGCCAACAACATCAACACTACCAATCAGGGTAAACGATATTGAGCCCGACTTACCAATCAGGGCTGACCTAGACATCCCCTCCTCCTGGAACATTGTCATGGCAATGCTGTCATTTCTCTGCAGCTTGTATTCGTCGCTAGCCATGTCGCCCCCCCTTTGGTCTTGGTCCACACTTTCGTCGGCATGCGCATGCATGGCAACTAACAGAAAAGCAATAATAGCGAACAGTTTACGTTTCATAAATGATAATTGTTAGGTATTCACATTGTTTGGACTCACTGCGAATACTTAATAACGCCGAATTATTTACCAATATTGATATTTTGGCAAGAAGTAAGGCGTATTTTTTGAAACTCCAATTCAGCTCATTTTTCCAGAAAATGATTAGCGCCAAGGCGCCCCACTCAGCTTTGTGCTGAGCCAGCTTTACCGTCCATTACCGCTGAACTAAAATGGCAGTTTCTTAACGATAACAATATCACCTTCGTAGACAAAAACCATCGGTTTTTCTCCATTACGAATATCACGCAAATTAACCTTCATCGCCTGCGCTGGAGGTGTGTTGGCCCGCATTAAGATGCATTCAGCTTGGTTGGCATCATCATTTAAGCCTCCTGCCTGGGCAATTGCCTGTAAAATGTCGATTTTACCAGTCTCAGGAAGCTCTTCTTGGCCAGGGTTACCGACAAAGCCTAAGACTTGGTAGCGTGATGTCTGCTCTGGCTCTCCAGCCAGATCACCTTGACCGCCGTCACTCGAGATGCCATCAGCTGAGCCAGCATTGATGCTGTCAACATTCGATCTGCCGATCCCGGCTTCGTTCATACGCTCACCACTACCACTATCTTCTGCAATGAGCACAGTATCCAACGTATTCGGCACGACTTCAGCAATCACCAGCGTAGCATCCTCTGCAAAGCCTATGTGTTCGTCAAGGTAACGTTGCGTTGGGACTCGTCGCTTTCTGACCGAGCTGGGGATAACATTGTTATTATCGTCAGTCCTAAAGTCGCCAATAACGGTGATGGGGTTTACCACGTCTTCGCTGAGGTCGTTAACCAAATCAATCAAATCCTCTAGCTCCGTGGCAGGCAGTCCGTAGCTAACAGCTGGCGGTGCCGGCTCTTCGTATGGTCGAGCGAGATCACCACCCGCTCCACCTTTAGCACCCTTCGCACTTTTAGCACTCATTTCATAGCCCTTAGCTCCGAGTCCAGAATCACCACTGACTGCTCCATATGTGTTCACAATAGTCTGCACCGCAGTTAATGCATCTGGGGCGACCGCTATCGCACACTGCCCGATGATGCGAAAGCTACTAGGAGCCACCTCGATCGCAACTTCTACAATCTCAGAGACCAAAGCCGTATCAGCCTCAGATGCAATAATGGCAGCCTTGACGACTTCGCAAGCACAGCTTGGATTGTTCCCAATCTGCAGGGCTACAACCTCTAGCACTCGCTCTGGATGAGCCTTGACGTATTTTTTGACTGCACGATGTATCTCACTGCAGTCTGGTGCTGTTGCATACTTCGGGGCAACAAGATGAGGCCCTCCTGTTGCCAGCGACTTCTCTCTGTCTTTGGCATTGAGTGGCTTCAGCTCAATGGCGCCAGAAGTGATGTATGCTGAATTATCACTTATGGCCTCGGCACTGAGGTTCTCAAAGGTGATTGCTTTGGTGATTGTGTAATCCTTAGTGACGGGCTCACTCCCCTTGGCAGAGGGCACAGAGGTCGTGATGATAGCACCCGCTGAAAAACTAATTTTGCGTGCTTTGGGAGGTAGCATCACCGTGCTAGCGACACCTCGATCTGCTCGAATAGTCCATATTCTGCCCGCCATGGTATATGTGACAGGCTTTACTTTAGGCGGCACGGTGACATAGAGGGATGGTGTGGATTGGGCTTTGGTAACTGCCGCGGGTGGGCGGGCGTCGATTGGAGCAATATACACCAATGAGAAAAGTGCTGTCATGACCATGGGCAAGGTACATGAAGTTTTGAATGGTAGGCTAATTGACATCGGAGGGTATTGATTGTGTGTGTGTTAGCTGTGTGGCAAATACGATCAAGTTATCTTGTAACCTAAACGTATATTACGAAATCACCAGAAAATATAGTTCGCGTTGATGCTAAATATCCAGTTTTCGAAATCATTGAGGTTGTCAGCCGTCGTATTTCTGTTGTTTTGAGTGCTATTGCTGATTCTTGCACTCAGGCTCAATCCATTGTTAAAGCGATAGCTCGTGCCCAGGCTGATGCGGAAATAATCGCTATCTCCTCTGCCCCCATTAGGATCATCACTGAAATAATCATCGTTCTCATAGGTGACGCTAAGATTGTGGTTCCAACGGTCTGATTGCCTCCAATTGAGCGAGAGCGATGCTCCAGTGGCAATGTAGCTCGTGTTACCAATGCTGTTGGACGGTTTGTAATCACTCCAAATGGAAGCTCGTATGCTAGTGCGTGGCCCAAGCTGGTGGCTGACTCCGATGCGGTAGGTTAAGCTATTTTCCCCATCGCCTGCTCCGGGGCCATCAAACTCATAGGTGCTCCAGCCCACACTTCCCGTGAATGCTGTTTTGCCAGTTGCATTGTAAGTTCCGGTGATACCGGCACTGTAATTGGTGCGGTCTTGTGTGTTGTTGACACCTCCACCGCTACCACTAACATCAGTGACACCATAGCCTACATAAGGACCCACTGAGATTTTACCTGTGACTTGGTACATCAGTGATGCCCTCAGGTTGTAGGAAACATCATCCAAAAGTCCTTGATTCGTGCCCTGAACGCGATTGTCATAAGTATTGGAATCAGCGTTGGCACTGAGGTTGAGGTTCGTTTTACCAGTGAGGCTGTGGGATACCCTCACGCCGGCGTTGATGCTCTCTCTGCCAACAAGTCCCCCGTTAAGGCGGTCGCTTTCCTGACTTTGATCATATCCCAGATCAAAGCTGATCGTGGTCTTCGGCAGCCTGATCTGTGAGCTGTTGTCAAAGCTGAAGCGAAACCGGTGATCGAGATCATTCAGGTCCGAGTTGTTTGAGTAAATGCGGTATGACGGGGTGTAGTAGATTGATAACTTACGGTCCTCAGAGCCTAGCCCTGGGGTAGTGAAGCTGAGCGTGGGCGCAATCGTAAATATGATGTCGTCTTGCTCATTCTCCTGCGTATCCAAGAAAATATTACTCTCACCCCTAACATTGGCATTCAATGACAGGTGCGTGTAGTCCTTCCAGCTATCCGCATCACGAGTGCTCCTTGGAAGTGGCGTCCCGATTCCCTCTTGAGGGACTTCAAAAAGATCACTTGGATGAATATCCACATCTTGCGCGCTGACCTCCTCAGATGTGATAAGAGGAAGTAACGCTAAGCCAATGAGAGCTGAACCTAGCCGCCCTGCGCCTAACAGGATGTGTTTGCCAATAAAGGTCATAATATCATGTATTGTTGATTTTAGGGGGTAAGGTAGGGTGAAAAAGATGCTGGTAGACCATCTTCATTCGAAATTATAAATAATTAATGAATGCCCGTCAATACTGAAAAATTGATCATTTTGAATGACATATGACCGCACAAATGCCAGCAACAGGCCGATTTAGTCATTCTCTTCGAGGATCGGACCCAAAGATCATTCAGCTATCAATAAAACCAAGCTTGCTTAAGCGTAACGGCACAGGCATAATGCATGAAGTGCAAAACAATGGATCTGATGATAGACAAGACCAGCAAACTCGGCGAAAAACGCCTAGCAGTCATCTAGGCGACGATTCGAACCATTCGTCAGAGATAGCTAAACATGGGAATATAGACGAAGCTAACAACCACAGAAATAGCAAACAAGCATCTCCAAGCACTGTTACAAATGGATTGAGTGCATTGCAACTCATCGGTGGCCTGCTCCTCATCGTGGCAATTTTCATTGGCCCGCTACTCGCAGGCTCATATTACGGAGTATGGCGCTGGCCCTTGGTCTACACCAGCTCAGCAGCGGCTCTGTTACTCATATTGAGCACTCGATCAAAACAAGCTAGCAAACAAAGCGACCATGGGGCTCGCTTGTTGCTTGGGCTCCTGACTCTGACCACTATGCAGGGATTATGGATGTGGTTCAATGCGTGGGGAGTCTTTTACAATTCTCCCGAATACTATGACGCGGCCAGTCTACCTTGGAGAATCGACACTCTCGCTGACCAGCCATTCTCTAGCCTTCCTGGAACGGCTGATAGAGCTGAGGCTTTTGACCGGCTCAGCTACATCATACCCTGTCTCGCACTTGTTTGGGGAGTGCGACAGCTTGTCATTGCACGCCCATCATGGTGTCAACACCTTGCAAAATCAATCTTTTGGTCTGGCGCGGTCATCGCCCTTATAGGCATGCTACAGCGCGCTTCGGGCACGTCCTCGATTCTCTGGCTAGACCAGCTGGAGCAAGGCTTACTGACTAAGCATTTTTTCGCAACCTACCGCAGCCCTGGCATTGCGACTTGTTTTCTCAATGTTGCTCTCGCACTAGGTCTACCATCCGTGCTTAATGCCATGCGCAGTGATCTCGACTCGAAGGGGTTCCGCGCTCGCTACCCTATGGCTTATCTACTGATGACGGTCTCAGGTGTCATCATTATTATATGTGCTGTCATTACAGCCGGATCAAAAGCCGGCATGGCATTCGGGGTCATCACCATTATTCTATTTGCCATGCTGAACCGCCACGCCATCGGTAAGGCATTCCGAGAGTCCTCTACCCAGCTCTTTTTTGGCAACAAGCCGATTGAGCGCAATATTTTCATTGGTGCTATTATCTGCATCACGGTATTTCTCATCCTGACCTTTGCGGGTATCATGTCAGATCGCTGGAGTGGAGCTCATAAGCTCAACTACTCATCCTTAACGGGTAGAATACAAGCCAATGAGGTCATGCTCAAAATGGTAGCCGATGAAGGCTGGGGCGCACTCGGTATGGGGCCAGGTTCTTTTTATCCGCTGTTTCCCTATTATTCCGGTCAAATCGACAGTTTGATTACTGGGGTGTGGGTATATGCTCACAATGATTACATGCAGACTCTGGTTGAATGGGGCTGGCTAGGCACTGTTTTATTGGCAGCTTGTATTGCTGGTGGTTTCTTGCTCCTCGCACGCGAGCTCTTTCTCCATCGTAATGACCACAGTAAAAATCGTTTCATCCACATGCGGGGCTACTTACTTGCGATGCTGGTCTTTCTCGTTCATGCCCTGATTGAATTCCCCTTCCAGATCGAATCCCTAGCAATGATCTTCGCTGTGTTGCTAGGCGTGGCGTGGGCATCCCCAGCCATAAGAGGGCGTGATATCAGAAAAAAAGACAGGTATGGCAGAACCCGCAGGAGCAGACGCGGCCGATCGAGAAGAAGATCAGGAAGACAATCAAGAGGAACAAGGTCAAGTGTTGCTGATGAGCCCTCAAACAACCATAATCATGCTAGCGACTTAGCAACTTGACGACGCGCGCATCATCATCATGCAGAAGGCTAAACCAAGTGACTTCCGCAGGAATTAGCTCAGGAAATTTATCAGGCCACTCGACAACAATAACCCCCTTGTCATCAAGATACTCATCCCAGCCTATACGAAGAACTTCCTCTTCTGAGCTCATTCGGTAAAAATCAAAATGATAAAGTGGTAATCGCCCACCGCGGTATTCATGCACCAGGCTAAATGTCGGGCTTGTCACCTCCATTCCGGCCATAGCACTGTCGGCGGCTTTGGCCAGCCCCGCCACCAGTCCTTTGGTAAAGTGAGTTTTGCCGGCACCGAGACCACCTTGCAGAGCGATCACGCTGCCTGCTTCCAAGCCAGTAGCAAGCTCTCGCCCCAATGCGATCATTGCCTCGGGAGATTCAACTCGCACACCCGTCGTTGATAACTGCTCGAGGCTTTGACTGTCGAAATCTGTATTCATGATTATTTAAAATAGAACATCGATGGAGTATAAGATCTGCGGTTAGGAGGCCAGATCAGCTTCATGGGTATCACCTCCAAATCCACGAATAGCAAACTCAATCAGATCACTCAGTGATTGCTCACGGTTTGCATCCTTACCATCATCCCCCCTGTCTTCAACCACATGCTTCTCAATACCTAGCTGACCACTCAGCTTTGCAACCAACTTGCCTAGACCACGTTCATAGGCTGCAGCTCCCGACACAAAAACCAGATGCCTTAAAATCGCCTCTGATGAGCTCTCGGGAAAATGAACCTTCAACGCCTTGACAAACAATGCGTAGGTCTCAGTGCTAAGCTCCCTGCTCTCAGCAGGAACTCGATAATCGGGCTCAATCAAATATCGCGCCACCAAACACAACCACAGCGCTGATGGCACCCCACACTCCTCGGGCATTATCAGAGGTCGCAAATAAGCTACTAATACTGCGCGCAAACTCAGCTTCTCAAGCCCTTCGTGCATATCTATTTGGCGTCCTAGGAGCTCATAGCGGTGACGATTCATCAAATTCATACAACGCTTTATAGTCTCCTGCACTAGGCCGTCCTTACCCCCAAAGTGGTAGCTCACGCTTGCCAAATTAACGCCTGCTGCCTGAGTCACATCCCTTACTGACACATCCTCAAATCCACGAGCCGCATACAGCTCCCATGCGGCACCTAGTATCTCTTCCCTTGTATCCACGCAAATAAGACATTAGCTGATCGCAGCTGAAATCGTCAATATCAAACGACTGTATGAACGCACTCCTGACTTCCCATTCAGCATAACATGTGACCATCTTGGTGTATGGCAACCCAGATCCAACTCCACCATCAAGATTGTCTGGATGGCATGAAAGCGATGCCCACGGATTCGGTGGACCTGGTTGTCACCTCCCCGCCATACAACATAGGCATTAAATATGATACATACCAAGATCATGCAGAGCGCTCCGCTTTCATTGCGTGGTGCCTTGAGTGGGCGACTGAGCTCAAGCGCGTGATGCACCAGGACGCCTCTTTTTTTCTTAATCTTGGTGCTGCCCCACAAAACCCACTACTGCCACACCAACTTCTGATCGCCCTAACGCAGTCAGAAAAGGAGCCTCTTTTTGTGCTTCAAAATACATTCCACTGGATCAAATCCATCTCCGTGGAAACCCGATCAGGGGACACCATTAGCGCCGGCCACTTCAAACCTATCAACAGTCATCGCTATGTTAACGACTGCCATGAGTACATCTTTCATCTCACTAAATCAGGCAGTATCGCACTCGATAGGCGAGCTGCGGGTGTTCCTTACGTTGACAAATCCAATATCGATCGTTGGGGACACACCAAGGGTCAGGACAAGCGCTGCCGCGGGAACAATTGGTTCATCCCCTACGACACCATCAAGAGCCGCGATAAAGACCGCCCTCATCCCGCTACATTTCCGGTAGGCCTCGCGGAACAATGCATCCGCATACACGGCAATGCGGAGCAAAGTCATATGCTCGACCCTTTCAACGGCATCGGCTCCTCTGCGATTGCCGCTCATCGAATGGGCCTTGCCAGCTATACTGGCTTTGACATTGATGAAGGTTACTTGAAGCTCGCCCATCAACGTCTCGGCGAAGCACGCGCTCAGAGTGAATCAATGTGAGTTGATTAAATTGCTGCCACACGGACTACTACCAAACGAACTGCCAATACGCCATCTGCCATGGAACATCTCCCCATACTTGCACTCGCCCCAATGCAGGATGTGACCAATTTACCATTCATGCGGGTGATCCAACAATATGGTGGGCCAGACTATTATGTGACCGAGTATTTCCGCGTGCATGCCGACTATTCCTTGGAGCAAAAAATTCTCAGTAGTATCACAGAAAACAAAACAGGCCGCCCTGTCTACGCCCAGCTCATTGGTCAAGACACTGAGGCACTGGTGCGGGTTGCTAAGGAGCTACAAGCCTACCCAATCGCCGGCATCGACCTCAACCTCGGCTGTCCTGCCCCCGTTGTTTGCCGCAAAGATGCTGGTGGTGGCCTATTACGCAAACGAGAGCAAATGGAGCGCATCATCGCATCCCTACGCGAGGCCATCAAAGGCAAATTTACTGTGAAAACTCGAGTTGGTTACGAGAGTCATAACGAATTCCCAGAGCTCCTTGAAATATTCAAACGCTATGAAATTGACACGCTGACCATTCATGGGCGCACCGTCACCGAACGCTACCAAACCCCTATTCATCCAGAGTGTATCCGCCAAGCGGCAGAGCAAATGAGTTGCCCAGTCATTGCCAATGGTAATGTCGTCGATGTCGACACAGGCCTGGGAGCCCTCGAAAAAACTCAAGCAGATGGCCTGATGATTGGTCGCGGCGCCATCCGCAACCCGTGGATCTTTGACCAGCTACGCGCTTCTTTCTCAAAACAAGCTCCACGCGAAGTTCTTAGGGTAGATCTCCTAGGCTACATCAACGAGCTTTATCACGCCATTGCATCCCACGCTCATGATTTTGACCCCAGTAAACACGTCAACCGCATGAAAAAATACATGCTTTATATCGTTCAGGGTATCGATGATGCTTTTGAGCATCGCATTCGGCGTGTGACCACGCCAGAGGGCTTCCACCAGATTTGTCGTGACTTTCTAGACAACAAGCAAGCTCTGCCCTCACGTCCACCCGAGAGATCCAAACTTTTCTGCGGCTTCGATGCTTTGCGTTGATACGTAAGGTATGTTAGCTTCATCCCTGTGTCAGCAAGCTCTCCAGATCCAGCCCTGATAAAGGTTCGCAACCTGCACCAAAGCTTTGGCTCTCATCGTGTCCTGCAAGGTGTCGACCTGGATATTTACCCCAATGAGACTGTTTGCCTGCTAGGCACATCGGGTGGCGGCAAAACAGTGCTTGTTAAACACATGATCGGCCTCATGCAGCCCCAACAAGGTAGCATCGAGATAGACGGTGTGGACATCACCAAAATGGGAGAACGGGAGCTTTCTTCTGTGAGAAGAAAAATGGGCATGATGTTTCAAAACGGGGCCTTATTTGACTCTCTAAACGTTGCTCAAAACATCGCTTTCCCCCTTCGCGAGGAGGGCATCAAAGATATCGACGAATTAAACAAGCGCGTCTCTGAGGTCTTGGACATTGTCGATCTATCAGGTCAGGAAGAGAAAATGCCCTCAGATCTGTCCGGAGGCATGCAAAAACGTGTCGCCCTAGCTCGAGCCATCGTGGTGCGACCAGAGTGTATATGCTATGATGAACCACACGCCGGTCTCGACCCAATCACGGCGCAGAAGATCGACAAGCTCATCAAACGTCTACAGCAAGATCATGGCATCACCAACATTGTCATTACCCACGAGCTGCGCAGCGTGTTTCGTATTGCTGATCGAATTATTTTCATGAAAGACGGCAAGGTCTATTGGCAGGGAAGCCCGGATCAGATAAATGCAAGCTCAGACCCGACCCTGCTCGAGTTCATTGCAGGATCAGAGGATTGAGGTCTACCCCGATATTGACGCATTGATGCCGATTTTTGCAACTTGCAAGAAACCACAATTCAAGAGAAACTTATAACATGCCCGCTCGGGAAAAAAAACGAGAGCGAACCGCCGGTCTTTTTGTCCTTATCGGTCTCATTCTGCTCGGTGTTCTAATCGTAGAGTTTGGTCGCTTTGGTGATCGCTTTCGTGGCCACTACCCTCTTTATGTAGAATTTCCCGACACTGCAGGTATTATCAAGAACAGTGAGGTGCGCCTCCGCGGCGCGAAGGTTGGTCGTGTAGCCACTAGACCAGAACTACGAGTCTCGCAGACATCAAGCAGCGTGCGTATGGAAATGCGCATCCGCAATGAGGTCCAGATCCCCCTCGATTCAATTTTTGAAATTAGCTCGTCCGGCCTCCTTGGTGATAAATACATCGAGATCGTTCCGCCGGATCAAGAAATAGGAAAGTATCACCAATCTGGTGATACTATTGCAGGCAAAGGTGCTGGTGGATTCGACTCACTCAAATCCGACGCGGAAGACATTGCACGCGACACCAGCCAACTCATCAAGGAAGCTAGCGTGACTTTTGAGAAAATTGACCGAGCACTCGAGTCATTACAAGGCATTGGTGAAAGCATGGATGTGACAATGTCCAAGCTCAACGACGAGCTCCTATCTCAAAAAAATCTTGATCAACTCACAGAGACAATCGCCAACTTCAAAACCTCTAGTGAAAACTTAAAAACGGCATCTTCCGACCTGAAGCCTACCATCACTGAAGCACGAGATGCATTTTCCAGCATCAAGGCCACCTCACAGACCGTGCTAGATCTCGTTAGCGATGCGCGCACCGAGATAAAGCACATCAAGCCCGCCCTGCAAGAAATCCCTAAAGCGGTGCAAAGCATTAGCAGCGCCGCCGCCAAGGCTGAGGCAACGATGGCAGCAATGCAGAATAAGGATGGCCTTGTCGGAGTCATGGCTCAAGACGAAGAGACAGGAACCAATGCAAAGGAGTTCGTAAAAAACTTGAAGCGCTATGGAATTTTGCGCTATCGAGACGACTCTTCACCAGAAAACAGCGATCCTCGGAATAAATTTCGTGGCAGTCGCCGCTAGTTTTCAATCACAAGCTCGATAGACTTGCCCCAGCTCTAGAATGTAGATATAAAACTGCCCCCACCCAGACCAATGTCAAACACCAGCGACGAACCTCGTATTTACCTCCTGCCGAATCTCATGACGGCGGGAAATCTGTGTTGTGGCTTCTTTGCTGTGTTGACCATTTTCAATGGCATGCAGGAGCCTGACTTTTCAGCAGCCTTCCCTTTTTACGAAAAAGCAATCTTGCTCATCTTCGGCTCCTGTCTATTTGATTTACTCGACGGCAGGCTGGCTCGTATGGGTGGCCAAGAGTCTCCCTTTGGTCAGGAGTTTGACTCGTTAGCAGATGTCGTCTCCTTTGGCATGGCGCCAGCTTTGTTGGTGTCTAAGGCGGTGCTTTTCAATCTACCCAGCAAGATCGGATGGGCGATCGCCTTTATTTACCTCCTCTGCGGGGCAATGCGGCTCGCACGCTTTAATTGCTTGGCGAACATGCCCCAAAAAAAGGGTCAGTCGATGGATTTCCGAGGTATTCCCATACCAATGGCAGCTGGTTTCATTGCCTCCGTCACTTTCTTGCTCATCTACTTTTCAGAAACAGAGCGTCAGCTTGGTCACTGGAACTGGGTGCTTGCAGGAGCGATGCTGGCACTCTCTGGCCTGATGATTAGTAACCTACGCTATCCTAGCTTCAAAAAAGTCGATTTTCAAACTCGAGGCACTCCATGGGGTATTCTCGCGGGTGCCCTACTCATCGTATTACTCATTAACGAGCAAACTCGCTGGTACACCCCCACATTGATTTTCACCCTCTATCTGGTCTATGGTCTTATTCGCCCACTACTCTCGAAAAAATTACGCCACAGCATTGAAGAAGCCGTGGATGGTCATCCAGACACAGATGCAGAGGGTGATGGCGCTAATCACGAGCCAAACTGAAGTCGAAAATCCACGCTAAGAAATTGACTTTCAGAAGCACCTTTTTATTTTTCGAAGCCATCAAGTCATGATTGCTGCTTTATTAACTCACCTAATGCCATTCCGTGCACAGCACTTGGGTAAAAGCACATTCATGATGCTAGTAGCAATGATGGTATGTGTTGGCACCGCCGAGGCACGTAAAGTATCGCGAGTAATCATCGATCCAGGACACGGCGGCAAAGACAAGGGAGCACATAGGGGTAGCGTCTACGAGAAGGACTTAGCGCTCAAGGTGGCTTTTTTGGTAGAGAAAATGCTCAAGGAAAAGGGCATGCCAGTCACCATGACCCGTCGCAGTGATCAATTCATCTCACTCCGAGGTCGTGCAGACATCGCGAACCGCTACAACAATGCGATTTTCATTAGTATTCACTTCAACGCTCATACAGGCACCCGCCTCAATGGTGTTGAAACCTACTACCACAGTGACCTAGGTCAAAAACTCGCCGCGCACGTGCACCTGAGGATGCTGAGCCAACTACAGCCACGCAACGGCAATACCAGACAGCGTAAAGATCTTGGTGTGCTAAAGGCCACACGCTGCCCTGCTATTTTGGTAGAGTGTGGCTACATTAGCAATCCAGACGAACGCAAAAAATGCATCACCTCTGACTACCACAAAAAATGCGCGCAGGCGATTGTGGACGGCATCTGGGCCTACAAAACCTACAACTAGTCAGCGAAGAGAATAGCTCTCAATTTTTCACTCTCACTGAGAGCCTCATCCAAGGTTGGGGCAACAAAGTTGACATGGCCAAGCTTACGTCGGCCCGCTTTCCACTCCTTCTCGTAAAAGTGCCATTTGGCGGTATTGAGACGAGCGATCTCAGGTTTGGAAAAGGCATCTTGATCACTTTTCCAAATATCACTGAGCAGGTTTAGCATCACCGTGGTGCCATGAGGCCGCGGGTCACCCAGTGGCAAACCACAGATAGCTCGCACGTGCTGTTCAAACTGCGAAGTGACACATCCATCATTAGTAGCGTGTCCTGAATTATGCGGGCGCGGTGCGATTTCATTCACCAGCACCTCACCGCTCTCTAGCACAAAAAGCTCTACTGCCAGAATACCGACGTAGTCGAGCCCTTGCACCACATTCTCAGAGAGAAGCTTGGCGCATTCTGCTACCGACTCCTCGACTCGCCCAGGCAAAATAGAAACATCCAACACGTGGTGACGGTGGATATTTTCTACTAATGGGAATGCCTTCACCTCTCCAGCGACATTGCGTGCTACGACGACAGAGCACTCCATGACAAAAGGAATAAAACCTTCAACTACGAGACGACAGGCACCATTCCATTCAGATTTACATGCCTCAAGGTCGTCAACTGTTTTTAAGCGCCACTGTCCTTTACCGTCGTATCCATCTGTCGCTGTTTTAGCGACACAATTGCAATCGAGTTGATGAAATGCGCTTTCTAATTCTTCAATAGTATCCACCACACAGAATTCAGTTTGCGCAGCTCCGATTGATTCGAGGAACCCCCGCTCAAGCTCACGGTTACCAGTAATTTCTACCGCCTTCGCATTGGGTCGCAGCTCGACTTTTGATGAAATATCTTGCAGCAATGCCGGTGGCAATTTTTCGGTCTCGACTGTGACCACATCGACTAAGTCGAGAAACTTGGCCTTAGCAGCCTCATCGTCATATGACCCATCAATCACTAGATCGACTTCACGATTCACGGATGAGCTATCTGCTCCACCAGACCATGCCACCACCTTGTATCCCATTGGCATCGCTGCCTGCGACATCATGCGTGCCAGCTGGCCAGAGCCTAGAATTCCAATGGTAGAACCTGGGAGAAATACCTGATCAGACATGAATCGTTAATCTTCGAGCTTCATTTCGGCAACCATCTCTACCATCTCTTGGCGATACGCCTTCAGCTTGGCAGCAAGGTCAGAGTCTTTACCAGCGAGAATACTCACTGCAAATAAGCCGGCATTACCAGCACCCGCTGGACCAATGGCAAAAGTCGCTACTGGAACCCCTTTGGGCATCTGAACAATGGACAACAGAGAGTCTTGGCCATTAAGTGCGCTCGATTTTACCGGACAACCGAGCACTGGCAGCGTTGTAATCGCGGCAATCATCCCCGGCAAATGGGCTGCACCACCAGCACCAGCAATGATGATTTCAAAACCATTTGCTTCAGCATTTTTGGCAAAATCGACCATCCCAAGCGGAGTACGGTGTGCGCTGACAACGCTCGCCTCGTAGCCAATTCCGAACTTGTCCAATGCCTCAGCAGCCGATTTCATCGTCGGCCAATCAGAGTTGCTCCCCATCACGATTGCTACTTTTTTATCTGCCATTCGTTTACTGCGTTGTTGAGCTCGCACACTAGCCTCAGCGCAGAGAAATGCACGCCTTTTATGGGCATACCTACCCTAGCCCAACTTATCCAATAACTTCTGATGAATACCACCAAAGCCTCCATTGCTGAGCACAGCAACAGTGTCACCTTCGAGGCTTTCCTTCGCAACTAGCGAGACAATGTCGTCGACAGTTTCGCAATACCAACAGGAAGTACCGGAAGCTTCAATATCGCTAACCAGCTTTTGAGGATCGAGACGATCTTGCTTAGCCACCTTTTCTGGGTCTGGCACTGCAGGCACTACCACAAGATCTGCCTTACTCAGAGCTTTCGCCAAATCATCCTGAAAAACATTGCGACGCGTCGTATTAGAGCGCGGCTCAAATATCACCCACAAGCGAGAATCAGGATACTGCTGCCGTAAGCTATCGGTTGCTAGACCGATCGCTGTGGGGTGGTGAGCGAAGTCATCAATCACTCGCACACCGCCAGCAATACCACGCACCTCTTGACGCCGTGCAATGCCCTCAAAGCTTACAAGCCCAGCTCTAATTTGGTCAGCATTAAAGCCAGAAAATTTCGCCGCACAGATGGCCATCGCCGCATTGCGCACATTAAACTCTCCCGCCATCGGCAGAACATATTGCTCTCCATCAAGAGTAAATCTCGTGTTCTCTTGACCGTAATCAATACCAGTGATCTGTATGTCACATTGCTCGCCAAGACCCACGGTTGTGACTGGTGCAGGGCCACCGCTCGCCACATCTATGCTATTAACGCAGTCCCCGTTAACGAAGGCCATGCCATTTCTTGGCACAATATTGAGCAGCCTTCTAAAAGTCAGCTTAATCTCATCAAGCGAGTTATAAATATCAGCATGATCAAACTCGATATTATTGATGACGACCACCTCCGGCAAATAGTGCAGGAACTTCGAGCGCTTATCAAAAAAAGCGGTATCGTATTCGTCACCCTCAAGAACAACGAAGTCAGAGTCTGTGAATGTAGCGCCTTGCCCGAGATTACGAGGAATGCCGCCTATCATGTAGCTTGGATCTACCCCTGAAGATTTCAAAATCCATGCCAGCAATGAGCTTGTTGTCGTTTTGCCATGGGTGCCGCTCACCACCAAGTTCCTATGACCACGTAGGAAGTGCTCTTTCAAAATTTCGGGAAGTGATACATATAGAAGCTTGCGCTCCAGTGCAGCTTCAGCCTCCTCATTGCCACGGCTAATCGCATTACCGACTACGATCACTTCCGCCGTGTCTGGGATATTTTGAGCCTTGTAGCCAGGAAAGATTTGAATGCCCTGCTGCTCTAAGAAGGTCGACATCGGCGGGTAGACATTTTCGTCCGAGCCGCTGACGGTAAAACCCTTAGCATGCATTGCCGCGGCGACTGATCCCATGGCAGTTCCGCAAATACCGATAAAGTGAATGTGCTGCATTAATGTTGAGTGATTTTATGATAAGTAGTGACGAGAAGATTCTCAGCTTCCAGAGAAGCTTGAGATTAGAAACCAGGAGCTGCTACCGTGCCGTTTTCAATCTCATCGAGCTGGCGGCGCAGAATAGAATCGGCAACCTCACTGACCATATGCTCAAGCAACAAGCGCAAATGGCTACCTTCGCAGTAATTTGCGGGTGCGATGTGCTTTACCCGGTCAGCCCTCGCACAAAGTTGATAGCATTTCCTAAAGCTGTTCCGTGATGGATCATCAGGATTGTATACCGCAATCGCATTACCTCCATTTTTACGCATAACGGTAAAGCATGGCACATCAGTAGGCCCATCACCTACATAGATCATGTTCTCAAATGGAACAGGACGCAGATTCGGGTTCATGTGGTCATTGACATCATCCTTGTAGTCCAACAAACCCTTATTGATCCTGAACAAGAATTGAGTTTTCGTGGTATGGGAAATCGTTCTTTTTGCATGCCGAATGTGGCCTTGCTCATCCTCTCCGAATTCGCACCCGTAGATCGCTCGGAAATTATCTTTAATGCTACAACCGTCGAGCAGTGCCTTTAGGCCTGACGAAACAATATAATACTCAATGGTAATGTCTTGAGACTGGTGCTCAGGACTCAAACAACGCTTACGCAATTGATCAAAAATATCTTCAACTCCTGGGAAATAGCTCAAATTTGCCCCCAGCTCAACGAGACGATCATTGGTCACCTGATCCATTTCCAAGTAACCCAGCAAGCAATGCATGTAGGCTAGCTCACCATCCCAGCCTTGCTCTTGAACGAGTCGGTTACACTTTTTCCAAAATGAGTCAGGGTTGATACCAAACTCAGGAAAGATAACATCATCCTGCATGTAGCTGGGACTCAATGTCTGATCATAGTCAAAAACAAGGGCGATGGTGTTTTGTGCAATAGCCATGAGTAATCTGTCTAGCGCCACTCCATGAGGCGATTAACTACCCACAGCAAACCAATAGAGAAGCATAACAGCAAGCGAGAAAACCAAGCGACGGCTAATCGATAAACGCAAGCATTCCCTTTCATGATGCTATTTTTTGGTGGTATTCACCTGCAGCTGTTTTACTATATTGATATGATTCATGTAAAATTCATCGCTCTTCCTCTCGCCTGCATTCTGGCTATTAGTTCATGCCAAACGACGAACCCCTACACGGGTGAACAACAGCAAAGCCGATCAACGTCAGGCGCTATTATAGGTGGCCTCATTGGTGCGGGTTTAGGCTCCTTAACGGGTTCCGGGAGCACAGACAGAAGACAAAAAGCCATGGTTGGCGCGGGCATTGGGGCTCTCGCTGGGGGCTTGATAGGTGACTACATGGATAAGCAGGAAGCCGAACTTCGCCGCCAGCTCGCAGGCACTGGCGTAAGCGTCACTCGCAATGGCAACAATCTTACCCTTAATATGCCAGGTGATATCACCTTTGCGACCGACAGCTCTGAGCTCAGCGATCGCGCCCTCAATACCCTTGATGGTGTTGGCATCATTTTAGCAAAATACAACCGCACCCTGATTGACGTCACGGGTCACACAGATAATGTCGGCGCACGTAGCTACAACTATCAACTTTCTGAAAAGCGCGCACGCTCAGTTGCAGGATACCTTAAAGAAGGTGGCGTGATGGATCAACGCATCCTCATCTATGGACGTGGTCCCGATCAACCGGCTGCCTCCAATAATACCGCAGCCGGACGTCAGGCAAACCGCCGCGTGACGATCGAGCTGGTCCCACACAACTCATAGATAATCGGGCCTACTATGGGGTCAGCGTAACAACCCACACCCCATCACACAAAACCACCTCTTGCATCTCGCGAGAGGTGGTTTTTTATGACTATAAAATGTGTGACCCGCTACTCGTTAGCCAGCACTGCATTCCACTTTGCTAGATTTTCCTTCTCGGCGGTAAAGAGTGCATCGGTTGAGTCGAGCACCTTGATCGACTTAATTATATCCCCCACCATAATTGAATCAACAACGTCTTGGCCCTTGGTAACTTTACCAAACACACTGTGGCGGTTGTCCAGCCATGATGTCTCTTTATGCGTCACAAAAAACTGTGAACCATTGGTTCCTGGACCGGCATTCGCCATGGAGAAAACTCCAGGACCATCGTGCTTGAGTGTAGGATCAAACTCATCTGCAAAACGATACCCCGGACCACCTCTGCCTGTACCCTGAGGATCACCCCCTTGAATCATAAAATTGGGGATCACGCGGTGAAATTTAAGGCCATCATAATACCCTCTCTTGGCCAGATTAAGATAGTTGGCGGCCGTCATCGGAACCTTTGATGCATAAATAGTGGCCCCAATCGTTCCCTTGCTGGTATTAAGCTCGATGCGAATATCTTTCACCTCACCTGCGGCCTCGGTCTTGGCCTTAGACTCATCACTAGCTGCCGCGTTTTTATTCGAGGCCTTCTTCTCTTCGGCGCAAGATGTCAAACATCCAGCCAAAGCCATCATTAGTGGTAACCCGTAGGTTTTGATTATTGATTTCATTGAGGAACCAATTAATCCGCTATTTGATACACTGCAAGCAGAGAGAATCAAAAACTCATCATCTCAATCCAATCACTAAGAATCTCACAATCTGGAGCGATCACAATGCTGATTCAAATCGCTCGCTTTTTAAGGGTTACTTACCTTTGAAGGTAATACTGGTTTTTTCCGCTTTGTGCTTTGATGAATCAAAAACATTCTTACGAGATCTAATGTAATACCCATGTGAGAGCGGGTCATCCGCATATTTCCAGGTCATCAATCGAGTGTTTTTATCAGAGCCCTTGTTAAACAGAATCTTAGTACTCGTGATAGCAGGCATGCTCACTTCGTATTTGTCATTTGAGTCAATCGAGCTGATACGGTGCTTATGAAAATAATCATACTTATCAGACCCCACCTTAAGCCTCATTTTTTCTAAATCCTTTTGATCACTCGTAAGCTGTAATACCCGGCTAAGACGGTGTGTCATCATGTGACTCATCATTTCCGGCGGATCGGAGCCGTGCTGGCTTTGCATCCATGTCGTAATACCTTTTGCGTTGAATTCATAGATAAGCTCGCACCTGATACCACCTGCGAGCATCACTGACAACCTGACCTCATCTGGATCCTCTACTGGCTCCCCGTGTTTAAGCACGTGCACTATCTTAAGTGCGCTCACAGTTCCCAACCTGTTTTTGCGATAAGCGACAGGCTCAACAATCATTTTCCAGCCATCGAGAAGCCCGCTTGTCTGATCTTCATCTTTAAGAAAGACATTCATAACACCATTAGGGTTAATACGAGCCTTATAATAATCACCATTGACATAGGCAAAGGACCCTTCGCCGTCTCCTTGGTGCAAAACGGGCAAAAGAGCCTTCTTTCCCTTGTCTAAATTTTGGCGGTTTTCTTTGGTTTCTGGTGCTGATGGCTGGATATCACCCGCTGACTCAGAACCATTCAGCTGCTTCAAGTAGTCTTGATCGGCATCACTGAGCTGCTTGACAGCTAGGGTGATCTCTTTGCCCGACACTCGTTTAAGCGTTAGATGGGTATCGGTTTTACTGACCAGTGCAGCCTTCAAAGTACTACCCTTAGCACTAGTCCAAGTTCTAATTTCAGCAGCTTGTGCGAAAAACGACAAAAAGGAAAAGAAAACAACATTTCTGAGAAAAGTTGCAAAGAACAAGAACAAGAACAAGAAAAAAG
>JBNABE010000004.1:0-31664 GCA_049631945.1 Akkermansiaceae bacterium | reverse complement strand
CGAAACTCCAGTGCTCGCGCAAGCGGCTGATCTCATTGGCATCACCGGACTGGCGTTCTTGCCTGTCCTGATGAGTGCGGTTATTGTTCAAACTACTGCACGCTTCAAACAAGAGGCTGCAGCAGGCAAGCTCAAACCACGACTCGACTTCAGTGTCGCAGCCTTACTGCTCGCCCTACAATTCTGCTACGGCGTTTGGCGAATCAACCAAGTCAACGGCATGGACACGCAACGTGTTCGCATCCTGCTCGTACAAGGTAATATAGCCCAAGACATCAAATGGGACCCTGCCTCCGTCACTGATATATTGGAAACCTATGCCGATACCACGAGCGAAGCCATTGATACTCTCGAGCAAGATAACCTAGCCCAAGTAGAAGCTAACGTGAATGGCGACGCTGTAGAGCTAAAGCAGCCCGATCTTGTCATCTGGCCAGAGAGCGCTATTCCCACCCCTCTCTACTTCGCTGATAAGCTCGATGGCTATCTCCTCTTTGCAGAAATGCACCACCTCATCAACGAAGAGATACGCCCACTCCACGCCATACTCGGACCCTTCGCACTAATCTCGGGCATGAATGAATTTGAGTCTGACTTCAATGGTGAGCGCGCCGTCTGGAAAGAGGGAGGGAAACAATTCAACAGTATTGCCATCATTGCACCCCAAGGAGAGCTAGAGAAAAGTATTAGCACCTGGCGTAAAATGCACCTCGTCATCTTTGGTGAGTATATTCCACTCATTGATAAGCTCCCCTTTCTCGGTGAGCTCTTCAAGTTTTCGGTGGGTGCAGATTTTGCCGGGAATTTTGATGCTGGAACATCCACCGAGCCAATGGTCGCACCAGTCGGGGACAGCCAAGTGCAACTCATCCCCAGCGTGTGCTTTGAGGATACCGTCGGGCGACTCACGCGTAAGTTTGTACGCCCCGAGCCTCAACTCATCATCAACGTGACTAATGACGGCTGGTTCAAACATAGCGAGGCTGCCGAGCAACACATCGCCAATGCCAAGTTTCGTGCTATCGAGCTGCGCCGGCCGATGGTGCGCAGTGCCAACACTGGAGTGAGTGCCATTATTTCCATTACTGGTAGTCTGGTCGACCCTGCTACAGGGAAACGCCAAGTCATCGAGGACGAACACGGCAGCCACTTCGTGCGAGGTAGCATTTACGGCCATGCCTACGCCCCAACCCATGGCCCCCTCACCCTCTACGCCCTAGCGGGCGATTGGTTTGCATATGTGATGATGGGTATGATCGCCCTGTTTGCTCTGAATTCTAAGCTTACCAAAGACTGACTTCAGACCCCTGAGCAAGAAAAACGCCTGCACGGAGATTTTCCGGGCAGGCGCCAATTGTTACTATGAAAATTAATTGTTAATTGATCATAAAATCAGAAGTTGTAGCGTGCTCCGATTTCATACTGAGCAGCACCGTCGAGTGGTGCATCTGACGATGTGCCTCCCAAGTTGGTATCATCCATGAAGATGTAGCGCGCACCTGCGAAAAGTTCTAATGCCTCGTTTACATTGTAAACAAGACCGGCGAAAATATGCGCGTAGAATACCTCATCATCGTCCGAGAAAGATTCAGTTGTTTGCCCATTATCGGAAACTGCCTTTAAATCAACAAGCGCAATGCCAGCGCCGGCACCTGCGTACCAGTTGAGCTGGTCAGAGAGCACGCACTCGTATTTGTAGTTCAGTGTGATTGGGATAATTTCTGTCTCGAAATCAGCGTCTATCATTCCCTCATCACCCAGACTAAAGCTAACAGATTCGTCCTGCTCTGTGTAACCTACCTCAAGAAAGAAGGCATGTGTGCAGTTGTCTCCTGAGCACTCTCTCTTCAGACCAAGATGCAGGGAGTATATAGGCTCATCCCAATCATCTAAGCCCAAAAGTGAAGCTCCCTCACTACCATATAGGCTATCTCCGGATACGTATCCAACTGATCCACCAGCAAACCATGACCAGTTACACGTTGGCGCGATGGGCGCGATGACTTGCTTGGCAGAAGCTTCTTCACCAGCTTGTACTGTGGCACTTGAGACCAGACCTATAATAACAGATAATATTTTTAATTTCATAACTCCTAGACCCTAAGCCTTCTAGTATGAGTGATACAAGAAAATAGTATTTTACCTCCCCTTACTACTTTTGCTTGTTAGCGCAGGTCCTTCACTCTCTCAAACACCCCGCCACCTAACAGCGTTCCCCCATCATAAAACGCACAGATCTGACCCGCTGTGATCGCACGCTGAGGCCGGACAAACTTGAGATTTAATTTGCCATCCTCTGTTGGTGTAACCTGGACCGGCTCACTCTTGGCCCGGTATCTTGGCTGAGCCTCCAGCTTGCATGATGAGGTGATCGACTTATTCACCCAGCTCACACTTCCGACCGTGCACTCGCTGACATAGAGTCCGGGGGTGTCTGTCTGATCCCAGCCGACAATGAGCTGGTTTTTCCCGGCATCTTTGCCAACTACGACGTAAGCCATGCCTTCACGCGGTGACGCCACCCCATGCCCTTTACGCTGGCCAAGCGTGTAGAGATGAAGCCCGCGATGCTCTCCCAAAATCTCACCCTCGGTATTCACAATTTCGCCGGGCTGATCCGGCACGTAGTGACTGAGGAAATCACTCATCTTAATGTTCCCGATGAAACAAATTCCCTGGCTGTCTTTTTTATCGGCCACAGGCAGATTAAATCGTCTGGCTGTCTCCCGGACCTGTGGCTTGAGCAGCTCCCCGCATGGGAACCTTGCATGCCATGCCTGACGCTGCTCCATCAACGCGAGGAAATAGCTCTGATCCTTATTGGGATCTGAACCACGTAAGATATCAGCGCTGCCGTCACTACGTTGCCTTCGACGAGCATAATGTCCCGTCCCCACCGCCTCAAAACCTTGGGACAAGGCGTAATCTAAAAATACGCCAAACTTCATCTCCCGGTTACAGTAGACATCTGGATTGGGAGTAATGCCATCACGGTAGCCAGCCAGCAAATAATCCACGATGCGGTCCCGGTACTGGTCTATGAGATCAACTACCCTAAACTCTATACCTAGGGTCTCTGCCACTGAGTGCGCGTCCTCGACATCCTGCTCCCAAGGGCAATCACCGGCAATGCCCTCATCATTAATCCAGTTCTTCATGTAGCCTCCCGTCACTTCATGCCCCTGCTCCAGTAAAAGAGCGGCGGCAACAGCTGAATCAACACCCCCAGAGAGGCCTACGAGAACCTTCGACACATCAGACTCATAAACCCCAATCTTCAAACGCCAAATACCAAATTACTGTTCCACCAAGAAATTCCGAAAAAATCTGTCAATTCACGCGAAAAAAAGCTACCTCGCCTGCATGTCGGAACCTACTCAAAGCGAGGACACACCAGCCAGCGACACCCAGGCCAATGCGGAATCTACTAAGAAGTTCTCCCCCTTTGCAGGTTGCTCAATCTTTATCATCGCAGGAGTTTTAGCCGCCAGCATGGTTGGTTTCACTGTCTGGTCTTACTTTAAAGTGAAGAACACCATTGCCGAATTCACCGATGACGCTCCCCAATCGATCGAGTTAGTTGGAGTCGACGACAAAGAATCAGCTCAAGTTGCCATCAAAGAAAAGCTAATCGGCTTTCGGCACAATATCGAGGCCAAGCACAAGGCACATATCACATTGGATGCAGCTGAGATGAACCTCGCCATCGCCACCTTCGACATTCTTAAGCCTCATCGTGATCACCTCTTTATCACCTCGATTGATAATGATCAGATCGAGGCGAACATCGCCTTCCCCGTCAAAGCAGGCATGAGCACAGACGGCATGCGCTTCATCAACGCTACCATTATGATCACGCCGGAGCTTGTTGAGGGGGCAGCTTTTCCTAGAATCACATCTGTGCGCTCAAGCACAGGAGCCAAAGTTCCCGAGCAGTTTCGCCACTTTATTTCTGAAACCCTGCTGCACCCGATGAAGGAAGACAAAGAGCTTGGCCCCATCTTTAGCAGCCTCTCTGCGGTATCTATCCAAGGCGATGCCCTAGTTCTGCACAACGATCCAGACTACCAGCCCAGCACCCAGCCCACCGAGGAGAAAAAGCAATCCATGTTCGAGCGCCTCATGACGGGCTTTGCTATCATTGCAGTATTCTTTCTTGCCATCGTCTCACTGATCATCATCTTATCCCGCCGTAAGGCAAAAAATGCTTAAGCTACCTACTCATCTATCATGAACATCAACGAAAACTTCCTCAAACTCAAAGCAGGCTACCTGTTTCCAGAAATCGGCCGCCGTGTCACCGCTTGGACCGAAGCCAACCCGGGAAAAACTTCCAAGCTGATTCGCTGTGGTATCGGTGACGTCACCGAGCCCCTTCCCCAGGCAGTCCGCGATGCCATGCACGCGGCTGTCGATGAGCAAGGCGAGCGTGCGACCTTCCGTGGTTACGGTCCGGAACAAGGATACGACTTCCTTCGTGAAGCCATCGTGGAAAACCAATTCGCCGGCCTCAACATCTCTGCTGATGAAGTCTTCATCTCAGACGGCTCCAAGTGTGATACCGGCAACATCCTCGACATCTTTGGCCAAGGCAACAAGATCGCTATCACCGATCCCGTCTACCCCGTTTACGTCGACACCAATGTCATGGCAGGCAACACCGGCGAAGCCGATGAGAACGGCGCCTACGAGGGCCTCATCTACCTCCCCTGCACTGCTGAGAATGGCTTCGTTCCTGCTATCCCCGATCAAAAGGCAGACCTCATCTACCTCTGCTACCCGAACAACCCGACGGGCACCACTGCCACGCGTGAGCAGCTCGAAGCCTGGGTAGCCTACGCCAAAGCCAACGATGCCATCATCCTCTATGATGCCGCCTACGAGGCCTTCGTTCAGGACTCCTCTGTCCCCCGCTCCATCTTTGAGATTGAAGGGGCTCATGACTGTGCCATTGAGTTCCGCTCATTTTCCAAGAACGGTGGCTTTACCGGTGTGCGCTGTGCCTACACCATCATTCCCAAGACACTGACGGTGACCACCTCCACAGGTGAGGAAGTCAGTCTTCACTCGCTCTGGAACCGCCGCCACGCCACCAAATTCAATGGCGCTTCTTACCCAGTGCAGCGCGGTGCTGCTGCTGTATTCTCGCCCGAGGGCAAAGCTCAAGTCAGCGCGCTGATCGAGCACTACATGGGCAATGCGGCGCTCCTACGCAAGGCTTGCCAAGACGCAGGCCTTACCGTCTTCGGTGGTGAAAACGCTCCTTACGTATGGGTGCAATGCCCTGAAGGTGTCGATTCCTGGGGCATGTTCGACAAGATGCTCGAGGAGGCCCAAGTCGTCATCACCCCGGGTGCCGGCTTCGGTGCCGCAGGCGAAGGCTACTTCCGTATCTCATCGTTCAACACCCGTGAGAATGTCGAGGAAGTCTGCCGGCGCATTGCCGCTCTCTAGAGCGATTACCTGATTCAATCATCCAACAAAAAAGCCCTGCTATTTCAGCAGGGCTTTTTTATGAGTTTATTTTACGGGATAGGCGATGCACTAATCTTTTCCTAGGTCCGCGTTCACCGGATGCCATGCCTGGATTGCCTTGGTCATGCGCTGAACAATTTCAGGATGCTCTGTAGATAGCTCATTTTTCTCGTGAGGGTCATCCTTCAGGTTATAGAGCCGCACAGGTGCTGTGTCCCATGCGTGCAGCTTGTGGTAATGGGTGGTGTCTTTGCCATGATAGCGCAAGAGTAATTTCCAATCCCCCTCGACGCACCAGAGATACTGCAGCGTGCCATCGGGATTACCAGGAGTCATATTGTGGCTAGCATGGCACACACCGAATACTGCCTTCCGTTCCTTGCGGGCTGCCTCATCAAGTAGATCAATGCCCGGAAGACTCTCAGGTGCCTCGATGCCGGCAGCAGCGGCAATGGTGGGAAACAAGTCAATGGCATGGGCAAAGTCCGGAGAGCGCTCGGGTTTCACCTTACCTGGCCATGAGACCATGATTGGCGTGCGGATACCATTTTCATAAGGGCTGCTTTTAGACCGCTGAGCGTAGCCACCCCACAGCTTCTGATTCGGGTCATCCGCGTTGCTGCTTGGGGCCGCCCAACCGTTGTCACAGATATAAAGCACAAGCGTGTTGTCAGCCAGGCCACGCTTCTCAAGAATTTCTAACAGCTCTCCACAGGTCTCGTCAAACCACTCACACATGGCGTAATACCTGGCAACATCGATGCCGCGCCCAGGCTTACTGTATTTTTTCAAGAGCCTCTGCGGAGGATTATGCGGAGTGTGGGGCAGGAAGGGAGCATACCAGAGTAAAAAAGGCTTCTTCTTTTCCACCGCCATGTCGACAAAATCAATGATTGGCTTAAAGCCCTCCCGCCCGATTTTTAAGCCGACATCACCATGCCGTCCACCGCGCTTGGGGTCCCCGTGGGTCATGCCATGAGTAAAGCCGCCATCCTTGAAAGACCCCTCCCACCATTTGCCGGACTGATGGGTGAGGTAGCCGTTCTCCGTAAGCATTTTGATAAAACTTGGGTGCTTGTGGAACCCCTCCTGTATCGGCACATCCAGCTCGGCACGCTGATTTTTCCCGTCGACATCGTTGCCGGTGATTCCGTGCTCGAAGGGATAAACGCCCGTTGCCATCGATGCCAATGAAGGACGGCACAAAGGAGCCGCAACATAACCACGGCCAAAGACCACGCTGCGATCCGCCAGCTTGTCCAAGTGTGGAGTCTTGATCTCCGGGTGACCCATGAAACCGTAATCCGTCCATGCCTGATCATCACTAAGAATAAAGACAATATTGGGCGGCTGAGCTGCCACGCCAGAGATCTGGATCATTGCGATACAATAAATAACGCCAAGCTTCCTAAGAGTATTGATCATAATATTTTGTGTATTTGAAACAGCATTGGCTGGCTTACGCTCCGCCACACCCATGAGCACTTGGGTGACGATACGCAATAGTCTACTGCTTTCTTACACCATGCTATAGCGTGCAAATACTATTTAAAGCATTTCCCAATCTAACAATACAGCTGCTTGACCATGATACCGGCCAGCATCATCTATCAAATTCCAAACAATAGATTTTTTCACCATAAATCGCCTACCACTGGATGATACTCGTACGCCTTGGTAATTATCGATATAGCCCTTCTCTGCCACTTCCTTGAGTAGTCGTTGCCTTTCCTCTCTTCGTTGAGGCTCTGCCGACAATCTGGACGGCAAGCTAGTAAGCTCATCCCAATTCAACTCGAACAATTCTAGTGCAACGCGATTCCCATAATTAAACATCGGATCTGGATCATCATTATGAGATAGAACGCAAAACTTTGCTTCAAATAATTTTTCGTCCAAATCTACCGCTGAATCCGGCTTAATAAGATGTTTGCCCGTTACTTGTAAAAAGCTCGATAAGATGAGATGTGCCTGCTCTCTGCGATTATCATTCATCATTATAAGCCGATTTATTGCTGATGATCTTTATTCATTTAAACGAAAATTGGATACCACAGACATTATACCCAACGACTTCGACACATAGGTAAACTCTATGATAAGGCTTTTAGCAAAGCCTGAGCCACAGCCGCTGATGACCCTGGATTTTGACCTGTGATGATCAGTCCGTCTGTCAGAGCTAGTGATGTCCAATCATCCGCCTTTTGATACAATCCACCAGCCGCAATCAGCTCATCCTCGAGCAAGTATGGCACCACGTCCGTAAGCCCTACTGCGGCTTCCTCAGAATTACTAAATCCCGTTACCTTCTTACCCTTTACCAACACCTCTCCCGCCGTATCTTTCGCTTTCAACAGCACAGCAGGAGCATGGCAGACTGCAGCCACAGGCTTACCTGCTGCAATAAATGCCTCGATCAGTGCAATGGAATGGGTATCGGCATGCAAATCCCACAATGGACCATGTCCACCAGGGTAAAACACCGCATCAAAATCATCTGCGCAAACATCAGCTAGGGCAGTCGTGTTGGCTAATGCCTGCTGCGCTTCTTGGTCTGAATCAAAACGACGTGTATCATCAGTTTGAAAATCAGGCGCGTAGCTCTTCGGATCTAGTGGCGGTTGCCCCCCAGCCGGTGACGCCAATACTAGTGAAACGCCAGCATCTTTTAGCCGGTAATAAGGACTGGCAAATTCCTCCAACCAGAAGCCGGTCTTCTCGCCAGTGTCGCCTAGCTGATCATGTGAAGTTAAAACGATGAGCGCTTTCATAGTGTTACTAGTTTGCACGCATTTGCAGACTTGTCATCTCATTCCAAGGGCAAATTGATTGCGGGCAGCGCCATCTGATCGAGATGGCTAAAGGTAATGTCGATAGGCGGCACCCTATTGCGTCACAATTAGCCAACTATTTTTGCGATGATTTTTGGGGCTGCCAAGACAGCTTCAACTCATACTTCGGAGTCTTTACGTCCTCAGCCTGATATACGGTGATGCTTTCTGGACTGAAATCAATTTGATACCAGTTGTTACCCTCATTCTGCATACCCTTGAGATTCAAATGATGGCGGTTACCAATTTTTTGGTATGCTCCACGATGATCGTGGCCATTTAACCACATCACGACGTTAGGAAACTTATCGAGCAAAGTTGTCATCTCTGCTGCGTTAAAAAGCGTGTGCCCACCATAAGGCTTATGCATCGGGTAATGGCACATAATAACAGTGGGCTCCTTTTTTGCCAAAGAGTCGTCCAACACACCCTTCAGCCATTTCATTTGCTTGGTAGAAATACCAGCACTCCAGATCCCTCGAGCAGGCCCCTTTAGCGCATTGTAGTGAGCTTTCGCCAGCTTGTATTCCTCGGTCTCAATATCGTGATTGAGATGACTCACATCGCCATCTAACACGATGAAACGATATCCCTTGTGAGAAAATTCATAGTAGGCCTTATCCTTGAACCCAAATGCACGATACACACTGGCAGGCTTAGAGAGCCCATCCGCATCCTTGTAAGGAACATAATAATCATGATTTCCTAAAACCTTATAATTAGGAACCTTGAGCGTATTCCAGGCTGCCAAAATTGCGCGCGTATTCTTCCATTCTTTTGGAGTTGTTTCGACTGTTTGCTTGGGAAATTGACTATAATCAATGTCATCCCAATCGATAATATCGCCGAGTGCCACGCCCCAGTCTAAGTCACGTTTATTCCAATGCGAGATTGCGTTCTTGATGCGGGCAACCCCCTCTCTTGGTTCACGACCACCTCGAGGATTTGCATCCGCGTATTGAATATCAGCAACCGCTGCGATAGAAAACGATTCTACTTCTTTGCTCTTTTCCTCAGCCATCACAGCCCCGGCGGTGGTCCATAAGGATCCCAATAATAATAATCGAGTAAGTAGGTATGAAGTTTTTATCATGATGTAGTTACGTTATGTGTTGCGCGTTTTTTCCACAGAGTTGGCTAAGGTGGCTTGCAATTGCTACTCACAAAAAATATACCAAAGATCTGACAGAGAGATTACTATATTTAGATTAGCTTTTCACAACAAAAACACAACTGTTTCTCAAAAATTACTATGGGTCGTTTGCTATTGTCTCCGCCGGGCGCGCGTTGAGCTTCTTTTTATATTTCTCAGCTAGTATAGTCTCTCCAGCTAGACTACTTGCTGAGATTATTTCTAGATAAGCTTCTGTTTCACCTGGGTAGTAATGAATAATCTTGGCGTATTCATTAATGGCATCCTCGTATCGTTCAAGTTCCATGTATCTCCGCGCTAAGGTATAGGTCAAAGCCGGCTTACTGAACTTATGTTCTGGAAATATAAAAGCTATAATCAAGCCGCTGAAATAGCGACAAGTAGGCTTCACTGTCTCGGGAATCAACAATAGAATCGATCCGATAAAGCAGACCAAAGCAAAAATAACATACGCTGCGGCTCCATACGATTCTATCTTGAATGCCGCGCGCATTAAGAGCACAAACACAGCAAATGTTGATGCTGATAAAATCCATCGTAGGACGGCTAATTTATTTTGGTCGCGAATTCGCAAAACGACGGAAAGTTACTAACAATCAAATAATATCTCGAATTCCGTCTTTTTACCAACTTACAAATTCAATTCGGCGCCACCTTTTTTTCGTTTCTTTTTTCTACCCTTCCGGCCGCCGGCTTAATATTCAGATCAGACTTGTGGGTGCTTTTTGCGTGAAAACAAACGGATCACACCAGCTACAATTCCGCCAAGGAAACACAGAGCTCCCACGCACACTGCTATGAAGCCAATCATACCGTGCAACTGCACATGCGCCGCTTCAGCAGGCGAATCATCAGGGCCGGGTATGCCTCCGACGAACCCTGCGTAGAGGAATCCGGCCACGGAGAGGAGAATTCCAAGCGCAGCAACAATCAACGGGGAGTACTTTTTCATACGACGTAATTCACTCATGTTCTTGTGAAGAAAATATGATCTGGAGATGAAATTTCCATGAATTGCATTCCGGCCTGACGCTAACATGATGCGCTCATGATATCGCGCTTGAAAAGCGCGATGTCATGAGTCGCCATCGATAGATTTGTTGGTCGTTTTTAGTATCGTCAGTGATCCCTCCACTGCATCTGAGTGACCCGTGTAGCCTCGTTCATCGGATCCCTTCCAGACTTTGAGAAGATCGACTTTGCGTATCTGGAATTCGTATGTAACACCGATCTGTCGCCAAGGGCTTTCTTTGGGAGCCTTCTTTCGGTGAGAGAGTCTGTACTGTTTGCCGGCGACCTCAGGCGGGTGGAGAAGCATGAGGATGGTGGCGCCATCTTCGACAATGTGGCCTTCGCTACAGTCACAGGTTGTCTGGACGTCGCTGTGATCCAGAACGGTTGCGCGGACGGTGATCAGGGGGCCGTGCTTGAGCATGGGCAAACAGCCGACGAGGAAGGTGGCAAGTATCATAGGCGACAACTGGATTATCTTTTTCATCTTCTTTCGACGTAAAGGCCACCAACCCGTTGAAAACCCGATGGGTTGGGTGCGCCGACTTGTTCGCCCTTCGAGATTGCTTCTATGCAATGTCGGGAGAATCGCTAGCCCTTCTCTTTACCAATCACCGTAATTTCGACGCTAGAGCCCGCATTCTCCTCCTTATGCTTGAGATGGATTACGCGAATATCGACGCTGGGTATTCTCGCATTCTCGTATACGGCAAGGCAAACTTCGGCATTCGAGGTTCTGGCTTTGTTGCCTGCGAGAATCGACTCCTCTCGGTTGAGCTTTCGCATGCCCCATCCCGCTCCGAGAAAATTGCTTAGCGTGGTGAAAAACTCGTTAGAGGCGAGAGACGTCTTAAGGTGAAAGGTCTCATTACCGTCGATCTTCTCCCTCTTCTCCAGCTTCACATCAGGCATGCCTTTTGAAAAATCAGGGACGGCCGGCTCCTGAGCAGAGAGCGGCAGGACTAGCAGAGCGATGGCGGCGAGAATCGTTTGGGTCTTCATATTCATAATGAAACGCAGGAATGAGTTTTCTTAGAGATTATTTACCGAACGATTGAGGCATGGCAGGTGTGTCTGGAGCGAAGCGCAAGGAATCACCCTACCATCGCCGATTTGTTCGGTCGGCATTATCGCTGAAGCACGGCCTTAACTGGTGCATAAATAGTGTCAAGAATATCTGCAAGTCCGATTCGATAGAATAAATCGTAAACGTGCCGTGAACGAAAAAGCACTGCTTCGACAATAGATGCTATCAATGGTAGAAACAGTAAAAAGAGGGCTATAAATGTCACTAAAATCCCCCAACGACTAATGGATACGAGAAGTTCACGCATCTTTGGCGTTCCAATCTTTATGAGATTCTTGTCATTCATTGAAGCATTTTCTGAGCCGAACGTCTGCATCACCCGCCGAGGTACGAGGTTGAGGTGCATGCGATGGTTGGCGTCTCAATTTTTCTTTTTCTTTTCGATGGCCGGTGTCCACTTTCCATCTGCGCTTTTGGAGAGACCTTTATCACCATATGTTTCAATCCAAGTGAACATGGCTTCATTCATTTCGCGCTTAATGTTTTGATGCGCTTCAGAAGTGGCCAAGTTGTTCAGCTCGAAAGGGTCGGCTTCCAGATCAAATAACTGCTCCACTTCTTTTTGAGATTTAAAGAAATACGCCTGTTCCGGCGTCAGCTTACCGGCTTTGTTCATTTCCCTGAGCAATGGCAAAATCGGCCTGACATTATCTTTATCAAGATACTTCTGCCCGGCATCATAGGGAACTTCCGGCATAAGGTTGTAGATGTATTTATACTTGCTGCCTACAACCGTGCGGCTGCAGTCCATGACTTCATCCCAGCGGTCCCGAGCGGCGTATATATATTTATTAGGTTTGTAATTATCATTAAAGAGAAAAGCCTGTCCTTGCATTTGATCGGGCTTTTCCATGCCGGCGATGGCCAGTATGGTGGCTGTCAGGTCAATGCCAGAGACCAGATCGTTGACGACTTTACCCTTTTCGATGCCCTTACCCCAAATGATCAAGGGGCATTTTATACCATCTTCATACAGATAGCCCTTGCCACGGATTTGACAGCGACCGTTATCGCCGATCCAGATCACGACGCTATTGTCCAATACGCCTCTTTCTTCTAAGTCGTCCATAATGACTTTGGTATGGCGGTCTGCCTCTTCGATCTGGTCCAAATAGGTAGCCCAGTCCAATCTGACTTCCGGTGTATCGGGAAGATAAGGTGGAATTTCAACTTCTGAAGTCTTAACCGCAAGATCACCCCTGCTTTTTCGCAAATCTTGCCAACGAGGGTTTTCGGCTTGACGGTGAGTTGCCTGAAGCTGGATTTGATGAAAGTAGGGTTTCCCGGGAGGAGGTGGGGGAACCTTATCAAAAAGCTTATCCCCAGTTTGGACATTGATATCAGTTTTGGACGTTTTGAGCTTTAGTAGTTTGCTTCCAACTATGCAGGTATAACCGGCCTCCCTGAGATAATGAGTCATGTAGTGCAACCCCTCCTTGCCTTTGACGCTGCTTCGATGATGATGACCTCCACAGGAGCCTTGATACATGCCCATCATCAACGAAGTTCTACTGGGAGAACAGATGGGGGAGTTGGTGTAGAACCTTTTGTAGAGAGTCCCGTCCTTGGCCATTCCATCGATGGTGGGTGTCTTCACGCCCTTCGTTCCATAGCAGGCCAAATCATTGCCGATGTCTTCTGCCATCAGTAAAATGATATTGGGTTTTGTTTGTGCCTGGAGGCTTATGCATGTCAGAACCGCCATTAACCCCACTGTTATTCTGTATATCAAATCGTTCATCTCACTTGTTTCGGCTCATTGCAGGTAATGCAGTTCAGTAAAATATAAGAATGGCACTCTCGTCTGTAATAAACACAGAGGCGAGATAGCCAGCTTATTAGACAGCTCTCAAACTTTTTTTTTTGGCTGTACCAACTGTTCAGTTAACAGTCCTTGCCCCAGAGCACGAGCACTACCCTGTTCCCGCCAACGCTTCAAATTTGCGGCGCCTTCAGGCGTCCGTAACATTTGCTTGTTAGACATTAGTCTATTAGCCGAAGATCATCTTTGTGATCTTCCCTGCAATGAACAGGAAAAAGAGACCAAGAGCCAAGAAAAATCCGATAAGGATTCTAAAGAAAGCCAGACTCGTGTCCCTGGATTCCAGAACCTCCAGAGCCTTGCCACGCAAGATAAACAAGACATCGTTCTGCATCCCACAGATAGCGTTCGTAATGGTGACGCATCCAGAGAGGAAGGGTACAACGACAACGCAGGTTAACATAACACTACGAGACGGTTGAGTGCTTACCAAGCCGTACACTACACAGAATCCGCCGGTGAGTATGACAGTGACGCTGAGAGCGCGGATTAGTTTATGATATATCCGTACATTCATATTCGATGTCTAACGTAAAGATCAACCGCGGCCGAAGCAACAGTCAAAATATCTAAAATGTTTTTTCGCTCCCAACAGTCGTGAAGTCGTTAACGGTTAGCCGTCGGATGCATCGACTTGTTAGGCCTAATTATTGTATGAACAGCCACAAGCTCCGCAAAAACAGACTATCCACTTGCAAAGTGAACATTCCATGTCTGCAAAATTGTCTAGCCTCTCCTTACATGAAAAACAATGCGATACACGATGCTTATCATTACTTGCTTCAATCAAATTGCCCTTGCCTCTGTAATTTCTCTTAACAGCACTAACGTAAGAATCAACTAACGAGTCATAAGTTGACTCGCTGTCTTCTGATGAGAGCGTTATGCAAAACGAATCGTAAGAATGATATTCTTCAAAATATTGACCTAAGAATCTTCCAGCAATAGATCCTGTAATGTATTCGTGTTCTATTCCATGCAAGGTCGCTAACTGCAGACCATCTCCCCCTCTCACAACTCTTGTAATCACATTCTCGCCTAGAATCATCCCTGTTTGAGGCTTAAGAGGATAAAGCTTGAACCGCTGTTCATAAACCGAATCAGCAGCACTCTTGAGAACAAGTATGTCTTCATCGGTAAAGAAATTCTTAGATTTCTTGTATATACGGCGCATAACTTCCAAACAGCGTTTAACTGTATCAGTTCCGTCGTAGTCAACAATGTAACCTTTCTTTGCTAGTTCTAATAGACCTATCGATTTGTGAATGAACTGTCTGATTGGATCACGCATATTTTATTGCCTAACGTAAAGGCCACCCACCCGCTACAGGGGGCGATCTTCAACGAAGGGGTTATGGGTTAAAACGATCATAAAATCAACTACTCAGCGGGTAGCGGGTTGGGTGCGCTGTCTTGTTCGGTTCATCTCTTTTAACGCCTCTCTTCCCTCCCAATTCTGCCGACCAAAAGCCTTTCGAAAACACGAGCCTAAGAGACTTGCTGTCATCATTAATCTCAGCGGGAATATCTTGCTTATCTCTATGGATTACCGCTTGCATCACTTTGCCATCAACCCCTGCGTCCGAATACTTCCAAGTGATCACGATTTTCTCTGATATTTTTATACCATGATTTGATACATATTTCGCGTTCCCAACATATCTAGGCTGAGGGTTTGCCTTTCCATAAAGCGGGCCAAGGCTGAGACCATCGACCTTGATAACATCTACTTTCTCATCTTTGGACAGAAAAACTAGATAAGTGAACGTATTATCGCCAGCGATCATGTTAGCGCATGATACGAGGAAAGCGCAAATTATTGTGAGTGTGCAAACTTTCATTTTTTACCGAACAGTTAAATGGACAAGAAGTGATAGTTTATAAAATGGGTAGCAAGTGGTCCAATGTAAAATTGCAACCGATTATCTGTTGTGTCCCCAGCCCTATTTTTTAGATCAATACACACAACACCAATACTTTGGACACACTTTCGACAAAACACCAACTATTATCCTGTTAGTTTTTTGTAGTTAATTATTGCTTACTTTTTGTTAGACAACTACTTTTATGGTATGTGTTCAAATGAGTATCTAAATAAGAAGGGGGGCAGTCCGGCCAAATCAAAGGCAGATCAGCTGCCAAGTTCACTTACCGCAAGTGTGTTTTGGAATAACTATTTGGCTCTTCTTGCTGAACGAAAAATCCCCCAAATTCAGTATGCCTATTTTGGAAGGCATCTTGAGCGGTGGGGCAATTACTTGAGGCGTCATGGTATCGCAAAAACCGATACAGTGGAGGCTGCTACTTTAATAGCATGGGTAGACTCCATGGGGGTGGTGATGGAGACCTGGCAGATCAAGCAAGCGATTCTTGCAGTTTGCTGGGCTCATAGAGATGTCATCAAGAGTAAGTGGGCTGAGGCGATCAACTGGGAAAGTATCAATAATTATGTAGATCGTTTTGAGCCTCTGCATGATGATCTTACAAGGCAGATATCTACGCAGGAGCGACTTAGGTTAATTCAAAGAACAGGGGTAGCCCTGAATAAGAGATCTGGATCCGCCAATGGTGACTTCGCAGCGGATAGCAGAGAGCCCTCTTCGGATGATCTTTATGAAACGAAGCGAGAAGATGTTGTCAACTGGCTGGAGGACTTGATCGGCAAGCTACGTGTAAGAGGTTATGCACTAAGAACGGAGAAGACGTATCTTCAATGGTCGCTTGATTTTTTTCGCTGGTGTCAAAACCAGGGAATATTAGAGAAACCCGATGCAAATGCCGCATCACAGTATCTAACCTATTTAGCAGTCGAGCGTAATATCGCAATTAACACACAAAAGCAGGCGGTGAATGCATTGGTTTTTCTCTATAAGTCAGTTTTTCTGTTGGGAGAGGTAAACTTTGGTGAGTTTTGTAAAGGTTCGAGCCGAAAGTCCTTACCGGTAGTGCTGACGGGGTCAGAGGTGGTCTCCGTCCTCAAGCACATGGACGGTATAGCACAATTGATGGCAAAGCTCATGTATGGTGCGGGTCTTCGACTTATGGAATGTATGCGTCTTCGGGTGAAGGATATTGACTTTGGTAATGGCTATATCGTGGTGGTGATGGGCAAGGGTGGGAAATCCAGAAGAACTCCCCTACCCCATGCTCTCATCCCTGATCTTGAGGCTCAAATTGCCGAGGTAAAAGAGCTTCAACTCGATGATGTAAAGTCAGGTGTAGCGGGAGTTTGGATGCCAGATGCAATGGCTCGCAAGGATCCCAACGCATCTAAGTCTCTCAGTTGGATGTGGTTATTTCCCAGTAGAAGGCTATCTAAAGATCCGCGCGCTCAGGTCATTAGGCGGCATCATATCAATGAGAATATTGTTCAAAGATCGATTAAGAAAGCAGTAGCGCAAACCAACATTGTAAAGCGTGTTAGCTGCCACACCTTACGACATTCTTTTGCCACTCACCTACTTCAAAAAGGCCAGGATATCAGAACTGTGCAGGAGTTGTTGGGACATGCAAATGTTAGTACTACGATGATTTATACGCATGTATTGGATCGCCCTGGTGACTCTGTGAGAAGTCCGTTAGATACTTTATAGGTATGGGGCAGGTCGAATGAATGCGTCTAAATCATTAAGATGATTTATTGATTCGTAACGCCCTCTGGCCCCCCTACCCTTTTGGGTAATTTTAGACGGCACGTCGCTAACTGCTGCAAGCTTTTGTACGAAAAACGAACGCATCCGCTCTTGGTCGATTTGCCAGCCAGTAGCAAAAACCATATTTTAGCTTAGATGGCTACCGTTGTAGCTAAAGAACAAATTCACTCTTTTAGGCTTTCTCATATGAGGTCCTCTATCCTGTGCGTAGTTGAATGACTCTCAGAACTAACTCATCTCCCCCACCCTGCCTTCGGCCAGCTTTAAATAATATTTATAGTTCCAATATTATCAAATTATTTGTTCATTTCGTTATATTCGAGGTAAGTGAGTAATGATAGCAATAATGAGCTGCTACCAGAGTCGGGCAAGCCGAGTGGATCGACTCAGAAAGCTATTATTTGAGGGCTCCCAGAGATCATAGCCTGGATCATCCACCATATGCTCTCATTTGGTGCTCAGCTCAAGGCCTTAAATTGGCGTGAAAAGTGCCTTATGTCACTTATCATCAATTGGTTGTGTCTGTATTCCAAAAAGAAGGTTTTAAGGCCAATTTTACAAGATATGGGGGGTTTTTGAGCAAAGTACACCAGATATGGTCTTTTTGAGACATAGGGCGACTTTTTGCCAAAAACGCAGCGGCCGCATCAGTCTGGAGCGTCTCTATGAGGGGTTATTTCCTCAAGGCGATGGCGACAATGGCGAGATCAGCCGGGGTGATTCCTGAAATACGTGATGCCTGACCGATGGTCGTGGGACGTATGGTGCTGAGGTGATGACGTGCCTCAGCTTTGAGTCCTGAGACTTGGCTATAGTCAAAGTTGTCTGGAATTTTCTTATTTTCCATCCGCTGGAGTCGCTCAATTTGCGCATGCTGACGGCTCAAATGGCCAGCGTATTTAAAGTCTGTCTCGATAAGAGGCCATAGATGAGCAGGGGCTTGAGAGAGAATGTCGGCGGGGAGGGTGGTATGACTATTATCCGAGCGGCGGAACCAGTGATCGAGCTTGACGCCCTCATGAGAGAGGGTGGGGAGGTGTTTTTTAGCGGCCTCCAGATCGGCGATTTTCCGGTTGGTGCGGCCGGCGCGCTGGCCGCTGACCAGGCCATTTTCCATGGCAAGGGGGGAGAGGCGCAGGTCGGCGTTGTCCTGGCGCAAAAGCAGGCGATACTCGGCACGGGAGGTGAACATCCGGTAGGGTTCGGTAGTTCCTTTGGTGACGAGGTCATCAATCATGACTCCGATGTAGGCCTGATCCCGGTGTAGGATGAATTCTTCTTTGCCCAGTACTTTGAGTGCCGCGTTGGCCCCGGCCATAAGGCCCTGGGCGGCGGCTTCCTCGTAGCCTGAGGTGCCGTTGATTTGGCCGGCAAAATAGAGCCCGCCAACCAGCTTAGTTTCCAAGGTCGGGAATAGCTGGGTAGGGGGGCAGTAGTCATACTCTACGGCATAGCCCGGACGAATGATCTGCGCGTTTTCCAAACCTTCGATAGAGTGGATAAAATCGAGTTGCACTTCGTAGGGTAGGGAGGTGGAGACGCCGTTGATGTAATACTCCCGGGTGTGACGCCCCTCAGGCTCGAGAAAGACCTGGTGGCGTTCTTTTTCGGCAAATTTAACGACTTTATCCTCGATGGAGGGACAGTAGCGCGGGCCTGGTCCTTCGATCTTACCCGCATACATGGGTGACTTATCAAGGTTATTACGAATAATGTCGTGGGTTTTGGAGCTAGTCCAAGTGATGTGGCAGGGGATTTGTTCCACGTGGAACGTTTCACCTCTCTCTCTGGATGGCACTCCTTCGGAGTGACCATTCAAGCTGTGCACATCATTAGCGCCCCGAGTCAATGTGTCTGCCATATAGGAGAAAAAGGGTGGGGGAGTATCTCCGTGTTGGGCCTCTGTTCTACTAAAATCAATAGAGCGGCCATTAATGCGGCAGGGAGTGCCAGTTTTGAAGCGTTCTACCTGAAAGCCCAGCTGGTGTAGGCAGTCGGATACCGTGGAGGTTGCGTCACCCATACGGCCTCCTTTTTCATTCTTAAGCCCGACGTGCATCAAGCCACGCATAAAGGTACCCGCAGAGAGGATGACGGAATGCGCATTGATCTTCATCTGCAAAGAAGTTGTCACTCCAGTGATAGCATCGTTTTCTGTTATCAACTCGGTGACATTCGCTTGATGAAGGTCAATATCAGGTGTTGATTCAAGGGTGTGCTTGATTCGGAATTGATAGGCTTTTTTATCACATTGAGCGCGCGGCGCGCGAACGGATGGGCCTTTGCTGGCATTGAGCATGCGGAACTGTATCCCGGTAGCATCGGTATTCAGCCCCATGGCTCCACCCAAAGCGTCAATCTCACGAACCATATGCCCTTTGGCAAGACCACCAATCGCTGGATTACAGGACATAGCGCCCATGGTATCCAAGTTTTGTGTGAGTACAGCGACAGAGCAACCCAAGCGGGAAGCTGCTAATGCAGCCTCAACACCAGCATGGCCTGCTCCAATGACTAATACGTCGTATGTTTTAGGATAGGTGAACACGAACGAGGGTTCCTTAGTCTTCAATCATAGAAGATTCAATTCAGAAATATTCTCGCTAAGTGAATATGCTAATAGACAAACAACAGGGTAGCGAGAATCAAGCTATCAGAGAAGATTATATAAGGACAGCGGGCTGGGTTTGGCTAAATTGTTCCACGTGGAACTTATCGGGCGGAAATAAGCCTCAGGTCACAGTCGATAACATGGTTTGTATCAAAAACAGCTCTAACTTCTTGAATTAGCTAAGAATCTTGATTGCGATGGATACTTGTGGTAATGGTTTAGGTGATGAAAGAGATTATTGCTGCTGTTGATTTTTCTGATGTGAGTGAGACTGTTCTGAACACAGCGATAAACCTCACTCGCGCTCTGGAAGGGCGACTTCATTTAGTTCACGTAGTTGAGGCGGAACCCACATATGCCGCTTATGGTTTTTCACCAGATGATTTCCCAGCTATGCACGAAATACAGGTGGAGTCGGCCTCCCGTGCAAATATCAAGCTGAGCAAGATGGTAAAAGAGGCAAGTATAGGCGACATTCAGATCAAAGTCATTAAAGGGCAGCCGCTGCATGCTTTGCTTCGTTATGCCGAGGAGGTCGGTGGCGATATGCTGGTATTGGGTTCTCATGGGCACGGGTTTTTAAGCAGCCTACTACTGGGTAGTGTTGCTGAAGGTTGCGTCCGAAAAGCTAAATTACCCGCTTTGATCGTACCAATGAAGAAGGCTGATTCGACCTAAGGGAAGCAACTGTGATGAGGTTTTAGAAGCTAAAAGGTGGTGGCCCGGTTTGGCCAATGTTGTTGCTTGCAAGAACGAGATACTTGGGGCATTGATGATCCCAGATGTTTGAGGTCAGAGACAAGCCGGAAATGGTGGAACGCGCGCTATTGATCCGGATCTACTCGGATAAGCGTGAAGAGGAGGAGGCGATATCACTGCTCGAGGAACTGGGAGAGTTGGTCCACACTTTAGGTATCGGTGTGGTTGAGTCCTGCTTGGTTCACACTCGTTCACTGCACAAAAAGTTCTTATGCGGTACGGGTAAAGCACAGGAGATGGTTGACCTCGCCAAGGCCCACGACTGCGATTGTATCGTGTTTGATAATATGTTCTTACCGTCTCAGCAACGAAACTGGGAGGAGCTTGCCAATGTGTGTGTGATCGACCGTGAGGAGGTGATTCTGGACATCTTTTCACAACGAGCTCAAACGCGAGAGGCGAGATTACAGGTGGACCTGGCTCGTATGCAATATTCTCTTCCAAGGTTGGCTCGTATGTGGGGGCACTTAGACCGTGAGGGTGGGGGAGCTGGTGGCGGCAAAGGTGGAGGTGGTGCTGCTCGTGGTATGGGTGAACAACAAATTGAGGTCGATCGCCGCCTAGCGCGCACCCGTATCGATCAATGCAAGCGTGAATTGGCCGAGGTACGCAAACAGCGTGGCACTCGCCGCAAGGAAAGAGAGAAACAGGGTACTCCGTGTGCCGCGATTGCCGGATACACCAATGCGGGGAAATCAACTCTGCTCAATCGATTATCGGGCTCGGAAGTGATGGCTAAGGACATGCTCTTTGCCACACTGGATACAACTACAAGAGCGATTGAGCTGCCTGATGGACAACCACTTTTATTGACTGATACGGTTGGCTTTGTAAGAAATCTACCGCACCGTTTGGTGGAGGCCTTCAAGGCAACTTTAGAAGAAGCTGTATTGGCGGATTTCATCATCCATGTTTTAGATGCCTCGTCACCAGAGGTGGAGAAGTTCTATGCGACAACCAGAGATGTTCTCGCCGAGCTAGGGGCAGGGGATAAGCCGGTGATCACTGTGCTCAACAAGATCGATGTGCTTGATGACCCAGTGAAGCTAGCAGGTCTGGAAGTCTCGTTTCCCAATACGATCTCGGTGAGTGCAATGACGGGTGAAGGTTGCCAGGACTTGTTGGTGAAATGCAGTGAGATGTTGGCTGACCGTGTTTCGATCGAAACATACCGAATCCCACAAAGCCGCGGCGACTTATCGGGCTTGTTACACCGTGATGCAAAGGTGCTGGAGACAGAATATGATGGTAATGATGTTATTATCAAGGCGGTCGTGCCTGCTAGCGTTTCAGGTAAGTTACTAATATACAAAGAGTTGTAGTTTTTTGGTGGGCAATTATTGCTTATGGTACTGGATATCTACACGCAGATTCCTACTCGCTAAGCATGCTTCAAAGGCGCTGGTTCAGTGCGATTAAGGGCTTGTTTTTTAGCGGATGTCTCAAAAAGTTCACTTGTGTTGTGTGCAAAGCTTTACAAGTGCACCAAACTCAGCATAAATCCTACAAATTTAGCAACACCCGATGCCCAAAGACGAAAGTATCAAAAAAATTCTAGTGATCGGCTCAGGTCCGATCGTGATCGGTCAAGGATGTGAATTCGACTACTCCGGCGTGCAAGCTTGTAAGGCTCTGCGTGAGGAGGGGTATGAGGTCATCCTAGTGAATTCTAATCCGGCAACAATCATGACGGATCCGGAGTTTGCCCCCAAAACCTTTATCGAGCCTATCACGCCAGAGGTTGTAGAGAAAATTATCATTCGTGAAAAACCGGATGCCCTACTACCAACACTAGGTGGCCAAACAGCTCTGAACACTTCGATGGATCTCTTTAAGTCGGGTGTGTTAGATAAATATGGGGTGAAGATGATCGGCGCAAATGCTGATGCGATCGATAAAGGCGAAGATCGCTTACGATTTAAAGAAGCGATGCTCAAGATTGGTCTCGACCTACCGCAGAGTGGTGTTGCCCATACGATGGAAGAAGCAAAGGTGATCTGTAAGGAGATTGGATCCTTTCCGATGATTATCCGCCCAGCTTTCACCCTAGGTGGCTCCGGTGGTGGCATCGCATACAACAAAGAGGAATTTGAAACGATCGTCAACCGAGGTATTGACTTATCACCTGTTAATGAGGTCTTGATTGAAGAGAGTTTGTTAGGATGGAAGGAATACGAGATGGAGGTGATGCGTGACTGCGCCGACAACTGTGTTGTTATTTGTTCGATTGAGAACCTGGACCCCATGGGTGTGCACACTGGTGACTCCATCACGGTGGCTCCCGCACAAACCCTCACGGATCGTGAATATCAAATCATGCGTGACGCTTCATTTGCATGTATCAGAGAGATTGGTGTCGAAACTGGTGGATCTAACATTCAATTCTCTGTCGATCCAAAAACTGGGCGCTGCATCGTTATTGAGATGAACCCACGGGTGTCTCGTTCGTCAGCCTTGGCATCCAAAGCAACCGGTTTCCCCATTGCTAAAATTGCGGCCAAGCTCGCTGTAGGCTACACACTCGATGAGCTACCCAACGATATCACGCGTGAGACTCCAGCATCTTTCGAACCTACGATTGATTATGTTGTCACTAAGCTACCACGCTTTACTTTTGAGAAATTCCCAACAGCAGACTCTGTCCTAACAACACAGATGAAGGCAGTAGGTGAGGCTATGGCTATTGGCAGAACCTTCAAGGAGTCGATGCAGAAAGCTCTACGCTCACTTGAGACTGGACGCTTTGGTTTCGGCTTTGATGGAAAGGGTAAGGAAAAACCAACACACGAAGAGGTAGAGCGAATGCTACACGTGCCAAATGCAGAACGTATTTTCTGGCTGCAAACAGCATTTGAACAAGACTGGACGGTTGATGAGGTTTTCGAAGCTACAGCGATCGACCCTTGGTTCTTAGAGCACCTAAAGATCATCGTCGATGAAGGTCGTGATCTTGCCAACATGGATTTACGCAAGGCAAAACGTCTCGGTTTCTCAGATCATCAAATTGGTTTGGCAAAAGGAATTTCTCAAGATGAGGTGCGCGCCGAGAGGTTAAAAACCGGAGTGATTCCGACTTATCGATTGGTCGATACTTGCGCGGCTGAGTTTGAAGCTCACACACCTTATTACTACTCAACGTATGGCGACGAAAATGAAGCCAGAGAAACAAATCAAAAGAAGATTGTTATTCTTGGTGGTGGTCCTAACAGGATAGGACAGGGCATAGAATTCGACTATTGTTGTGTGCACGCTGCTTTTGCCCTGAAAGAGCTCGACTATGAGACGGTGATGGTAAACTCAAACCCAGAGACAGTATCCACTGACTACGACACTAGTGATAAACTCTATTTCGAGCCCCTCACTCTCGAGGACGTTCTACACATTTGCGATCAAGAAAAACCTGACGGGGTGATTGTTCAGTTCGGTGGACAGACTCCGTTGAACTTAGCTGCCGACCTTGAGCGCCACGGGGTGCCTATTATTGGAACCTCACCCAAATCCATTGAGCTCGCTGAAGACAGAAAATACTTCTCGGCGCTTTTAGATAAAATTGGTCTCAAGCAAGCTGAAGCGGGAACAGCAGTAAGTGCAGAAGAAGCGGTCCAGGTGGCAGAAAAGATTGGCTATCCGGTGTTAGTGAGACCGTCATTTGTTCTGGGTGGCCGGGCGATGATGATTGTCTACAATAATGAAGATTTAGTCCGCTACATGAATGAGGCGGTTGATGTATCGCCTGATAGACCCGTCTTAGTAGACCGTTTCCTTGAAGCTGCTACCGAGGTAGATGTCGATTGTATCTCAGATGGTGAGACCTCGGTAGTAGGGGCGATCATGCAACACATTGAACAAGCTGGTATTCACTCTGGTGACTCCGCCTGCGTGATCCCAGCTTTCTCATTGTCGGAATCAATTAAGAAGCAAATCATCGTAGCCGCTAAAGACCTTGCTCGTGAACTTGGTGTTCGTGGATTGATGAATATCCAGTTTGCAGTGAAAGATGAGGAGCTCTATGTGATCGAGGTGAACCCTCGTGCCTCTCGTACGGTTCCCTTCGTTTCTAAATCAATCGGTGTTCCATTAGCAAAACTAGCTGCCAAAATTATGGTGGGTAAGACGTTGAAGGAACTTGGTTTCACAGAAGAGGTTCTTCCAAATCACCACTGTGTGAAAGAAGCTGTGTTCCCATGGCCTCGTTTCCCCGGTATTGATATCGTACTCGGGCCAGAGATGAAATCAACAGGTGAGGTGATGGGGATTGATCAAGATATGGGCATGGCTTACGCCAAAGCACAGATCAGCGCGTTCAACCCACTTCCAACTGGGGGTAATGTGTTTTTCTCTGTCAATGACCGCGATAAAGATCGAGCCGTTCCAGTGGCTCGCGAGCTTGCTGAGCTGGGCTTCTCCATCTATGCAACGGGCGGCACTTACAAACGCTTCAAGGATGAGGATATTGAAGTTGAAAGACTCTATAAGCTCGCTGAGAAGAAGCGACCCAACGTCATGGATATGATGAAAAATGGCGAAATCCAATTCATCATCAATACCCCCAGTGGACATGAGGCAAGGGAAGACGAGGTGACAATTCGCTCCGGTGCCGTAGCAAATACCATTTCTCACTGCACTAATTTATCCGCTGCTGAAGCATCTATTCTTGCGATTCGATCTCTCCAAGAAAATGAACTCAATGTAACTACTCTGCAAGAGTACCACGCCTGAGGATATTGCTTTGATAGAACCGTGATATTCCCCTGAACAAACGGTTCTGGTTTGTGAACGCCAGGCTTGTGCTTGGTTTGTTGACATTTTCACTTTTTTCTGTAATGTGCCGCCTCTAATCGGTTTTGTTAACTGACTTATACAGTTGGTCAGCAATGCTAGCATTAGGCTTCTGCACAATAATGTCAGAAACTTCTCGATTGGTGAGTGCGCTCCGTTGGTCGGTTACAACTAAAACAATGCGCAACCTTATATTATAATGAACATCTATGTAGGTAATTTGCCTTACTCCGTATCTGAATCTGATCTCCGTGACCTCTTCGGTCAGTTTGGATCTGTCAGCAAAGCTAATGTAATCTCTGACCGCGACACAGGTCGATCCAAAGGATTCGGCTTTGTAGAAATGGAAAGCGCCGATGACGGCGAGCGTGCAATCCGTGAACTTGATGGTAACGACCATGGTGGTCGCAACCTCAAAGTAAACGAGGCACGTCCCCGCCAGTAACAACAACTAGGCGGTAACTTTTAAGCAAGCCAGCTCTCTCAGTATTGTTTGTCTATGGACTGACAGTTTGAGAGTCGCTGGTTTTTTTGTGCCTTTGCACCACAGCACGCAGCATCACGTCATTACCTATTTGGTTAAATTGTTGCTCCGCTAGTTCAACTTTTGGTGTTAATTCACCGAAGCCTAGATCAGGTCCCCCTGTAAGAATGGGTGTATAAAATATAACAAGCTCATCCACAAGTTGTTGCTCAAGGAATGATGCCATTAAGTTGCCGCCTGCTTCGACCATAACACTATTACACCCTCGTTTAGTTAGTCTTTTGAGTGCCTTGCGAAGATCTCCATCTTCCTGCACTAGGGTGCGGTCTTTGTAAGGGTCAGTAAAAAGATTGAGGTCACTTGGTAAATTCTCTTTCTTGCCCCGAGTAACAAGCATGCGCCATGGTTGAGTTTTTGTCGGTAGGCTCTTAGATCTTATGGTTAGCGAGGGGTTGTCTCGTCTTGCTGTGTTTCCACCAGTGATGATAGCATCTACATCATAGCGAAGTTGTTGCACAAACTCGCGTGATTCTGGAGAACTCAGCCACTGAGTTTCGCCGGGGGGACGTGTAATGTGACCATCAAGACTAATGGCTGATTTAAGTATAACCCAGGGTTGTCCTGTTGTTTGAGTTTTAGTGAATGCTCTAATGAGTTGATTGCACTCATGTTTGCAAATACCAGCTGTGACTTCAATATTGGCTGATTGCAGGATTTCTTCAGCTGCTCCTTTATGATTGGGGTTGGGATCTGTAGAGCCGTAAACTACTCGGCTAATACCTGCGGCTATTATTCCTGCTGTGCAAGGTGGCGTTTGACCTTGGGTAGAACAAGGTTCAAGGGTTATGTAGATGGTAGCACCTTTCAATATTTCTGTGCCATGTTTTCCAGTCGCATCTGCAATGGCTTCACGCTCTGCGTGTGGCTTGCCTGCTTGTCTGTGCCAACCGGCCCCAATTAATTGGTCATCTTTTACTATGACGGCTCCTACTGGTGGGTTGGGTGAGCAAGTACCTACCCCCAAGATGGCTTGCTCTATTGCAAGATGCATCCACGCTTTGTCGTCTTTTGCCTCAGGCATGTTTCATTGTGTGCTCATAGCTTATATTTTTGCAAGCTGTGAAGAACTCAGCTAAAGATGTGAATAGTTTGTCAATTTTTGTGTTTATCTTACAACTCTAGCTTATCATAACTGTTTGTTTGGCTTCTTTCTTGATGGTTTTCTCAGGTTATTAATCGTGTGGAACACTTATAGCTATCGTGTGAAACAGTGATTATTCAAACTTACTCACACGAAGAAGAAGAAGAATATATAAGGGTTTTAAATAAACTCATCATATAAGAAGTGAATAACTTCTTGTGCTGTTTTTAAATGAGTATTTAAACAAGCGACTTGACGATTTATAATCGCTATGGAGAAATGAAAAACAACACAGAGAATAAATCATGAGGAACGACGACTTATTACACACAGAAAAAATATTAGCTGAGCGTAAAACGTTCTATCTTGATCTCAAACAAAACTCACGCGGGAAGGTTGTGAAAATCACCGAAGATGTGTCAGGCAACCGAGATACGATTATGGTGCCTGCAGAGATACTTGGGGATTTCATTGCGGCTTTGTCAGACATTCAAACCACTTCAGACGAAAATTGAATACCGCTTTTTGTTTATGAACAGAAAGAAGCTACTTTGAGATGCTACTCCACTGATCGCTCCAGTCTTGAGGCAGGCGAATAGGTCGAGCAGACTTATCATCACCTATCTTTATCAGGGCAAGAGATTGACGACAACTCACGAGAGCTTTCTCATCAGACTGCCTACTTATTACGAAGGAACACCAAAAGCGTGCACGTTCTAGTTGTTCCAGTTTACCAAAAATTTTTAGCTTGTCGCCCAGTCTAGCAGGTATTCGATAATCTATTTCTGTTCTTATCACTGCAGGAAAAACAGAGCTTTCACCCATGGTTTTGAAATCCATGCCCATGCTTACACCAAGGTGAGTTCGGCAAGTTTCTATCATGCGCAGATATGCGATGTTGTGCACAACTCCAGCACAATCGGTATCAAAAAACATTACATCCTCGTGCGTAGTATATTCCGGTATCTTCATAGACGGCAAATTGATTGTTTTGTTTTTAGAAGACAAGCAATCATTGATACCAAACAAACCAAAAAGTAATTCGACTCGTACCATTTTTATACTTTGACTTGCGAAGCACTGAGGAATCATGCAGTCTGAGACTTATGGAAAGACTTAAAGGTATACGATCGGTTAACATAGCGAGGTTGGTGTACTTGTTGATTTGTGAACTAGCGGGGGCAGCCATGGCAAACCATATAGGTGGATCTGAGAAGATATGGATTGGAGTCATTGGTGGTTTGGTTTTGGCAATCTTTTTTATTCTAGTTGAGTCACTTACAAAAAAATTCACCTTACGTGGTTTTTCTAATGCAACGGTAGGCTTGTTGATTGGGGTTTTTTGTGCATGGTTACTGTCACGTGGTTTGGTTAAACTTATTGAAGCAACACTGCTCGGTAAGGTAGATCAGCTAGAGTCGGTTACTTTGGTGATAAACGCAGCACTCTATGCTAGCCTAGGTTTCCTAGGCTCTGTGTTAGCTTTACGAAGTGGCCGTGATGATTTCTCATTGCTTATTCCTTACATTCGATTTCACCAGGAGTCTGCTCCCGGACCCCCACTTTTACTTGATATTGGTATCATCACGGATAGCCGGCTATACAAAATTCTCAACACCGGCTTTATCGACGGAAATTTAATCATACCTCGCTTTGTGTTTGAGGACCTGCACATCATGGCCAACTCTGATAGCGATAGCAAAAAAGCAAGGGGAGAGAGAGGCCTACAAGCTTTGGAAAGATTACAAAATAACAACAAGTTCCAAATCACGATTCAAGATTCAGAGTCAGATGAAGAAACCGATTCTACCGATGCACGCCTGTTGTTCATATGTCGTTTGGTTGGTGCAAAATTACTCACATCAGATGAAGCCCTCGCAAAAACAGCACGTTTACAAGGACTCAAGGCGCTTAATATCAACGATCTGAACCAGGCACTAAAACCAAAAATCGCAGTTGGTGAACACATACGCTTACCTTTAGTTCGAACAGGCAAAGATGATAACCAAGCAGTAGGTTATACTCCAGACGGGTCAATGATCGTGGTAAATAATGCCAGCAATAAACTAAACACAACACAGGATGTTACAGTAATCAGTACACTAGAAACGGATGCTGGAACTATGGTATTTGCTGAACTGGCTAGTAAGGAAATAAATGCTAGCTAACTCCCCTTAAAATGAGCCTATAGCTCAACAGAAGAAGGAAAAAATATTTCCACCGCGTTTTTGTTAGGTCGCAGCGGAGCTTTAACAAACACCTTGAAACTAACCTCCTGTTTTTGGGTTGCGTTTTTTACCGGGTTTTTTATTAGCAGGAGTGGCATTGCGCATGGCTCCATTAGAGGTGCCTGCTTGTTGCTTTTGCATTTGCTCAGCCCGTTCAGCCATGCGTTCCATAAACGTTTTCTTTCCTGGTTTACCGGGCTTATTTCGTTTCTGAAGCTCTGGTTCAGGCATGCGATTGGTCAGCCATGTTTGACCGATGGAGAATATATTCTGCGTGGTCCAGTAGAGTGCCAATGCTGAAGCGAAATTATAACAAAAGAAGAAGAACATGAGAGGCATTAACATGAAGATGCGTTGTTGCATCTTGTCACCTGTCTTAGGTGTCATTTTCATTTGTAACACCATGGTGACAGCCATCAAAATGGGGAGCAGGTTAACTGGTATCTTATCTCCCAAGAACGGTAAACCAAATGGTAGCTCATAGACGGTGTCTGGCATGGAGAGATCGTCAACCCACAGGAAGCTTTGGCCACGTAACTCGACAGCGTATTGAAGCATACGGTAGTAACCAAAGAAAATTGGGATTTGTAAGAACATTGGAAGACACCCACCCATTGGGTTGATATGATACTCTTTGTAGAGTTTCATTGTTTCCTGATTAAGTTTGTTTGGGTTGTCTTTATATTTTTCCCTAAGGTCCTTCATCAATGGTTGCAATTTCGACATGCGCTTCATTGTGCGAGTCGATTTGTTGTGAAGGGGCCATATGGCAATGCGGATCAAAATAGTCAGTGCGATAATAGAGAGACCCCATGACCACTTGTCCGCTGTTTTTGAGAAAGCGATGTCATGTAACCAGTTGAGCACATTATTGAGAAGAACACTGATGGGGGTGAACCACCCATAGTTCATTACTTCAGCGGTGTCGGTTTCCATGTTTTTCAGCACACTGTAGGCCTTGGGCCCGATATAAAGTTTACAGGAAAAATTCTCTAACTCACCTGGAGCAAGCTTGCGCTCAGGCAATGAAAAACCCGCACGAACAGCATGCTTAGGACTTTCTGGATTATCACCAGGAATGCGAATACTGCTCGACTTAGCCCAGAAGTTAGAAGTGTATTTTCGATCTGGGCGAATTAAAGTGGTAAAGAATTGGTTAGATACACCAGCGTACTCAAGATCGTTTATTGTTTGGCTATACAGTTGACGAGCTCCTCTGAAGAAACCCTTTTTAAACCAACTGCTATCTTTGTTGGTGAGTGATCCGTTATCGAGGTAAAACGCCCCCCCTTGGTTCTCCCATTCACTGGGGTGAAGAGGTGAGGCAGAACCAGCATAAAGTGAGTAATTTGATAATTGTATCCGGCCCTTACTGTTGTTGGTAATGGTGATGGTTAGGTCGATTGTCCATGGGGCACCAGCTTGGTCAGATTCTTGGTCAAGCGACCACTTTTTGGTTATCTTGAGACCTTCAGGTGTCGTAGCTTGGCAATAGATGGCATCGTTTTCTTTAATTAGATCATAATATAAATCCGTGAAGTCATCTGGGCCCTCGGCAATCGACCCAATCGTTGCTGGCGAATGCATGTTAAGCACAACTTTTTTGGTATCTGAACCGACAGCAAATTGGTTCAGCAGGGTAGCAGTTTTGATGCCACCACCACTGGAAGAGATAGCAAACTCAACAAGCTGGTTACCTTCCTTGTCTTTAGAGGTGAGTGTTTCGATATTTTCTCCCACAGCTGGAACAGGAGTCTCCTTGAACATCTCACCTCCTGGTGTGGCAGATATGTTATCAGAAGAATCATTTCTTGTGCCTTCTTCTATGTTGCTCTGATCAGCCGATTCAGACTGGGTTGCAACCGGAGTGGGTTTTGGTGGCTCGGGCCGGTAATAGAAATTGAGCGCGAGTAGCAATCCGCAGATTGAGAGTATGATCCATGCTTTACGGTCCATGTTGATTAATGATTAATGGTGTTGATAAAAATTATTTTTTGGGAGGAACTGGATCCTCTCCACATTTGCCCCACGGGTGGCATCGTAATATCCGACAAGAACCAAGCCAAGAACCTCGATAGGGTCCATGTTTTTTGACAGCTTGTAGAAAATAATTGGAGCATGTGGGGTGAAATCTACATCCAGTATGAGGACCAGTAACAGCCTTAATAGCTGGATTGATCACTTTTTGGTAGATGCGGATGATGAGGAATATAAATCCGCTCAGGATATTGGTAATCATGTGAGCAGGAGAAGTGATTAATTAATGGTGTGATTTGAGCAAGCCAAGTTTAGACGCTTGTTTTAGCCAGTCCTGTTCTAGTTCACGACTGCTCGCTTGGGGAGCTCGCCAGCGCAATATTGTAACAATGTAGCGTTTCCCTTGAGAACAGTCGATTTCATTTATGTGTCTGGCGAGTATGTTGTGGATTCGCCTTCTGAGCCGGTTTCGGGTAACGGCGTTGCCAATTTTCTTGGTAATGATGATTCCTGCTTTGTGGCGGCTAAGCTCTGCTGCAGGTAAAGTGCTGACTACCAGGTAGCGGCCACTTTTGGCAGAGCCTTGTTCACGCGCATGATTGAACTCTGCATGACGAGTCATGCTGTATTTTCTTCTCAAACGCATGATAGTT
>JBNABE010000003.1:0-34484 GCA_049631945.1 Akkermansiaceae bacterium | reverse complement strand
CTGCTCTGGCAGGCCACTTCATCACAAAATTCCAATCTTGGGTAAAGCGGTCAACAAGCCCGAAAGGCCAACACCAAATCGTCATCAAGCAGCCCCGATTACGTCGAGGCGACTGGCGACGTTTGGACACCTTCTTTCTTGCTCGACGTCTGGGCGCAGCTTTTTTCCGCCCAGACTTCGAAGCAGCCGAGCGACTGCGCCCTGAACGAGATCCCGAATTGGTTTTTTTTGCTGCCATAGTATAGTGCTTTCGCAGTCAGCTTACGCAAGTATGATACCTCAACGAGTCTGCACAAGCTATTCTGACACCGAAATTTGTGGCACAAAGATGAGTTTATGCAACGCTTCTCGTTATGAATTGCCCAATAATTAGACACTCGCACATTCCTCACCTTTCCTCATGAAGTTATCTTTTACTGCAACATGCACCTGTGCCGTTATCATGGTGGCAGCTGAGACATGTCCTTCATTACAGGCTGTGCCTGGCCCACAAGATATCTCTCAGCTAAAATCCTTAGAGCGAAAAGTCACTGGGGTGGTTCATAATGTATTGCCTGCCACCATTTCGCTTTTTTCCATGAAAAATGGAGCATCAGGCAGTGGTGTCGTCGTCAACAAAGATGGGCTTATACTGACCGCTGGCCACGTCGTACGGGGTTCTGACGTTATGACCGTGATTTTCCCAAATGGCAAACAAGCGGAGGGCAAAGTGCTCGGTGCTAACTACACACGTGATACAGCGATGGTGCAAATTCTAGATCCCAGACCCGCTCTGGGCTGGCCCCATGCCAAAGTTGGCAAGGCTGAAAAACTAAAAACGGGTGACTTGGTCATCGCACTGGGTCATGCCGGTGGTTACGATCCAATCCGCACTCCACCAGTACGTTTTGGGCGTGTGATCGCTCGTGGCATGGATCAATTCATCAGCACTGATTGCGCACTGATTGGTGGTGACAGTGGCGGCCCGCTTTTTGACCTTAAGGGAAATGTCGTCGGCATTCACTCATCCATCGGCGAATCACTCTCATCCAATAATCACGCTAGCATCACCGGAGTATTGCAAGATTGGGATAAACTTAAAAAAGGGGAAGCCTGGGGAAGCCTAGGGAGCAGCTCCCTGCTGGATAATCCTGACGCCCCAGTTATTGGCATTGTCGCAGGCATGCCGACGAGGATGGGGGTTGGTATACAGCGTGTCTTTAGGGGAGGTCCTGCCAGCAATGGGGGCCTCAAAGCTGGCGACATCATCAAGCAGATAGAGGACAAACCTACACCTGATCTGAGGAGTCTTCACATTATCATCGCCCAATATGAGCCAAATAATAGAATTAAAATACACCTTGTACGCGGTCAACGAGAACTGACTCGCCATATCACCCTAGGTCGCCGCGGAGATGTATTTTTACAAGACAATCGCTAGCAGGTTTGCTTTGAATACTACTTCTTCACCTTCAATCAATCACCCTATCATCATGAGAAACATTCGATCCCTATTTCATTTCTTTGTATGGGTGGGCTTATCGTTAGAAGCTGTCGCGCAGTATGAACATCGAATGCCCGATCCGTTAGCGGGCCTCTCACGACACGAAAGAGCAGAGCTAAGGAGTCAGGCCGCGAGCTTCTATAGCGCCCCTAAACCGAGTGTAGCACGCGCAGTTGAGAGCATGGTGACCCTCTATTACCGAGGCCACAAAATTTGCTACGGTACTATTGTTATGTCAGTGGCATCTCCCAAGCCTGTCATTCTAACCAAATGGAGCGAGATCAAACATATACGCGGTGAGATCGTCATCGTAACATCGCACGGCAAAGCTCTATCAGCCAGTTTAGCCGGAATTTATCCAGATCACGATCTAGCCATGCTTTCGAGTAAAAATAGCGCCAATCAACTGAAACCCATCGCAATGAAGGACCAAGTACAGCCCCGCCTTGGGAGCTTCATCCTTCTCGCCAGTCCAGATGGAGAAGTAGAAAGTGTCGGGGTGGTCAGTGTCGAAGCACGCAGCTTGAGAGATGGGGACAAAGCCTATCTCGGGGTCATGATGGATTTTGAGAAGGGAGAAAAGGGTGTGCCTCTAAAGAAAATCATGCCCGGATCTGCGGCAGCGAAGGCTGGACTTCGCGAGGGAGACATCATTTTAGCGGTTGATCATGAAGACCTATCAGGAGCTTTGGAAATGAGAACTCTGCTGCAAAGGCTGGAGCCTGGCTCAAATATCACCGTCACATACCAGCGCGGCCAGCAGCGCAAAAAAGCCAATGTTAAACTGGGCTCACTCTCTGAGAACTCAACCATTCGTCGCGTTCCTCAGGAGCGCATGAACATTATGGAGCGCATGGGCACGACCCCAAGCCACGTCCGAAGTAATTTCCCCCGTGTAATACAGTCTGATATGCCTATTCATCCACGCGATACCGGCGCCCCTGTCACGGACCTCGATGGAAATTTCGCTGGTATCGCCATTGCACGCGGCAGCCGTATCAAAACCTACATCATACCATCGGATACCATTCAAAAGCTGTTATCTACACAACCACACACACCGCAATCCATCTACGCAAAACGACATATTGAGAACAAAACCAATACTCAGCCAATGGATGAAACTCTTATTGATCAGGTTAGACGTCTGCTCGGCAAATAGCGCAAAGATGTTACTAAACCTCTTGAGGGGGTGCTTAAATTATAAGAAACCACAGAAAAATAACATTAACGGGACAAAAACCAGCCATTATACGTATCTTTTTCTTGCCAGAGCGTCATCTTTTCCTATGCTCACCCATCATTCCAAGCGGGGTTATCAATCCCCGCTTTTTATTTTGTTATCAGAACCCTTAACAAGCTGATAGCCAATCAACAAATAGATCCAATACAACATGAATCCTATTATCACTCCTTTTGCAGGCCTCGCTGGTCTTGTAGTTGCATTCCTCATTCTCGCCACCATTTTGAAACGCTCGGGTGGTGATGGTAAAGTTAAAGAGATTGCAGATCAAATTCACAGAGGTGCAATGGTGTTCATGCGCAGGGAATTCATACTAATCTCCCTATTTGCCATCATTATTGGCGGACTGCTCTTCTTTTTCCAAAAAGCTGAATACGGCAAGCAACAATCACTGGCATTCTTCCTAGGATGCTTGGCCTCATCTTTTGCTGGATTTGTAGGCATGTTCACCGCAACCCGCGCCAACGTTCGCACCACATTAGCTGCGCGCGACAACGGCCAAGCCGACGCACTCAGCGTCGCCTTCTTCGGTGGATCAGTCATGGGCCTCACCGTAGCGTCCATGGGCCTCATTGGACTGGGAGGCGTATATTACTTCTATAAAGACAACCACGCCGTCGCAGAAATTATGGAAGGTTTTGCCATGGGCGCATCACTCGTTGCATTGTTCTACCGCGTTGGTGGAGGTATCTTCACAAAGGCTGCTGATGTAGGTGCCGACCTCGTCGGAAAAGTCGAGGCCGGCATTCCTGAAGATGACCCCCGTAATCCTGGTGTCATCGCAGATAACGTAGGTGACAATGTAGGCGACGTCGCAGGTATGGGATCAGATATCTTTGAATCATACTGCGGAGCTCAGATCGCCTGTGTAGCTATTGTTGCCGCCATGGCCGCCAATCTGAATGTGTCGGATCCTAGCGCTATTGTTGCTCATGGTGCCAGTAAGGAGGCCCTCATGCACATGCCTCTTGCTCTCACGACCATGGGGCTGGTTTGCTCAATCCTCGGAATTCTTCTCGTCAAGATCATGGCCGCTAAAGACCCCGCAAGCGCATTGCGTATAGGAACGATTGGCGCTGCTGTTATCTTTATCGCTGGAGCATTTGGACTCTGCAACACTCTAGGTGTCAGCAGTAATATCGCAGCTGCTGTGCTCTGCGGAGCTGTGGGCGGTATCATTATCGGTCTCATTACCGAATATTACACTGGTGGAAAACCCGTACGCGACATTGCCAAGTCCGGAGAAACCGGTGTAGCAACCGTGATGATTACTGGTCTCTCTGTCGGACTCAAATCTGTTGCTATTCCCATGCTCACCCTAGCGTCCATCATCTTTGTATCCTACGAGTTTGCTGGCCTACTCGGCGTCGGCATGGCCGCAGTCGGAATGCTTGGCACTGTCGGAATCACTATGGCTATCGATGCCTACGGACCTGTTGCTGACAACGCAGGTGGCATCGCTGAAATGAGTGCCATGGGCCCAGAAACCCGCAAAATCACCGATGGCCTAGATGCCGTGGGCAATACCACAGCAGCGATCGGCAAAGGTTTCGCCATCGGTGCTGCAGGCCTTGCGGCTCTCGCGCTTATCACTGCATTTATCCAGAAGGCACACATCGCGGACTTCAACTTCAAGGACGAAGCGGTATTACGCACCTTCTTCGTTGGGCTTTTCATAGGCGGTGTTGTACCTTTCCTGAATGGGGCTATCACCATGGATGCCGTCGGCAAAGCCGCCTTTGAAATGATCAACGAAATCCGCCGTCAGTTCCGTGAAATCCCTGGCCTACTAGAGGGCACCGGTGAACCCGATTCGGACAAGTGCGTCGATATTGCCACACGAGCAGCAACCAAGCGCATGGTCATGCCAGCCTTGCTCGCCGTGGGCACACCCATAGCCGTTGGCTTTGGCTTCAATGCTTTTGGCGTCGGTGCCATTGCGCTCACAGGAACACTCTGTGGATCACTTCTTGGCTGCATTCTTATGGCACTCTTCATGTCTAATGCTGGAGGAGCCTGGGATAACGCTAAGAAATATGTCGAGGACGGTCACCATGGTGGCAAGAATTCAGAAACTCACAAAGGTTGCGTAGTCGGTGATACGGTCGGTGATCCATTCAAGGACACTTCAGGCCCATCGATGAACATCCTCATCAATGTCATGGCGATTGTAAGCCTCGTTATTGCTCCGCTGCTTTAATCACACTAAGAGGCAGATAAGACGACTTATGCCAGATCAGGAACACACTACCAAGAGTGCTGATCACCGTAAGCATAAGTCTCATAACAAACGCAGCTACAAGCCTTCCTGTGATTCAAGGGCTCGATCCGTCCCCTACAAAAAGAAATTCATTGTAGCGGTATTAGCTACTCTCGTTTTTTATCTCTGCGTCGCGGCTTTGATCACCGCTGTAGTGGTATTTTTTTATGCTGATCCAGAGCTCAAAAAACGTGCAGCTGAGATACTAGTCGCATGCCTTGGTGCCTGCATTTTCTCCTGGCTGATTGCATACATGAGACGCAGATCAACACTCTGCCCGCTCTGTAAATCGACCCCCTATCTCGATAATTTAGCTCATAAGCACGGTAAAGCCTATCGTATTAAGCCACTCAATCATGGCACCACTGCCATCCTCACTACGACATTTTTTCAGCGCTGGCGCTGTATGTATTGCGGAACTACTTTTGATTTGCTCAAAAGGAAAAAGAGATCTACGTAAGCTGACATCTGCGCAATTATAGTTCCAAAAAAAATGAGGGCCTGCATTGCAGACCCTCATTCTCCAGACAAACTGAACTATGAATTCATTCAGTTAAAGTTTTTTTAGAATGCGACAGAGAGAGACACCCCAGCGTAGAAGTGATCATCGCTTTCAGCTCCGGCGTCAACCAAACTGCTGTCCAAGTCACTAGACGCATCCACGTACTTGATGTAAGGAGTTAGTGAAACGTCCTCTTTGATTTCGATGGGAAGCGAAGCACTAATATACCAGTGATTAAAACCATCCATGTTGCTTCCATCGACATCTAAGTTTAGTCCGTAATCATCACACCAGGCAGCACCTGCGGCAACATCGACTACGATGGACTCGGACAACTCAAAGCTCTTGGCTGCTTCAAACTCCATGTAGCCTCCGCTAATTTGATCGATATCTTCGTAGTAGGTTAAAGCCAAACCTAGACCACAGTCGAGTTCGGTGGATACACCAAGAAAAACTTCTTCAGTGTTAGCGTCGCTGTCTCCCGGAAACATGTAATAGGTGTAACCAACACTAAGATCTACAGCCCCCAATGTCTTGGTCAAACCGATGTAAAGGTCGAGCTCATCATCTGCCCCACCAGCATCCCAGCTCGCATACCATGCTCCACCGTTTAGTGAGAGGCCTTCGGCAAGCTCGTAATTGAGATCAAGACCGACATCTACGAGGTCATCACCGAGATCCACACCACGAAATTCGTATATGGAATGATAACCTGTGTAAAATTCAGTTTCAATTTCTGCGAATGCGGAAGTTGCTGTTAACAAACTTCCGCCTATCAATAGTGACTTGATTGTTGTTTTCATAATCAAGAACCCCACGAGCAGATAGCGTGCCAGTTTTTTTGACATCGAAAAAATGCACAAAAAAGCCGAGACCTGTTAGGCCTCGGCTTGGAGATTTAGAGATGGTTTAGGCTTCCCAGTTGTAGGCCTCTTCACCGTGCTCATCACGATCAAGACCACCATGCTCAGTATCCTCTTCAACACGTAATCCACCACAGAGAAGTTTTGCTGCATAAAGACCTACGAGAGCAGCAATACCACTCCAGACAATCGTCACACCAACACTTTTTGCCTGAATGATGACCTGAGCAATACTACCTCCATCTTCTCCTCGGATAAACCACCCGGTTAAAATGGCACCGACGATACCTCCGACGCCATGAACACCAAATACGTCGAGACTATCATCGTAATTAAAGGCATGTTTCAGCTTAGTCACCGCCAAGTAACACAGTAAACTCGATATCGCACCAATAACCATCGCGCCCCCAACACTAGCTGAACCAGCAGCCGGGGTAATTGCGACCAAACCAGCTACAGCCCCTGTGGCAACACCGACCGCGGTTGGCTTCTTGGCAATGATCCATTCCAAAACCATCCAGACCACGATAGCTACCGCTGTCGCAACCTGCGTGGTGAGCATTGCCATGCCGGCACTACCACTTGCTCCTGCTGCTGATCCCGCATTGAAGCCAAACCAACCGACCCATAGTAACGCAGCACCAATGAGCACGTATGGCACATTATGAGGTACGAGAGCAGGCCCAGGATAACCTTGGCGCTTACCAAGGACAATACATGCCACCAGGCCTGCAATACCGGCATTGATGTGAACCACGTTTCCTCCGGCAAAGTCAATCGCACCCCAGTGATGGAAGAGTCCACCGCCCCATGCCATGTGCCACATAGGAAGATAAGATAGCACAGTCCAAATGACCGTAAAAATCAGCATCGCTGAAAACTTCATGCGCTCGGCAAAGGCTCCAACGATGATCGCTGGGCTGATAATAATAAATGTCATTTGGAACGTTACCCACACGCTCTCTGGTATTGTCCCACTGAGGGTGTCTTCGCTAATATGACCGAGAAAAAATAATGAGTTATCCCAGCCGAAGTATGCATTGCCTCCACTGCCTGCTGCAATCGCATAACCGAAGGCCACCCACAAAATTGACATTACTCCAGCCATCGCAAAACACTGCACAAAGATGCTCAAAACGTTTTTAGCTCGCACGAGTCCTCCGTAGAATAATGCAAGTCCCGGCAAACACATCATCAGCACAAGTACTGTGGAAGTGAGCATCCAAGCGGTGTCACCAGTATCTAGCACCGCATCTGCAGCACTGGCACGGGAAGTAGTGAGAGCCAAAAGGAATAATGGCATTAGGTAGGTTCTTATTAATTTCATGATTTTGGGTGTGGTTACTTTTTGGGTCTCATCGCGCTACTGATTGGCCAAATCAGAAAAATTATTTGTTGTTTTTTCAGGGCTTCTCGCGCGCGCGTGTAAATTTAAGCAATATGCGTGCCAACTTTTCACGTTATAACTTTGTCGCCCGTGTATTTGATTTTGGCACAGCTCATGCTGAACGTATTTCTCCAATTACCAAACAACAACCAACTAACTATGATTACTAAATCAATATTACCCTTATCTCTCCTAGCAGTAGGAACGGGATCTTTACTAGCAGACGATGAAACTAGAGCAGGTTATGATGAGTTAGTCGCAGGCCAGGGCGATTATGCCTATGCATTCGACTTTTTCACCACATCCATGCTCTGGACCTGCATCGCAGCTGCGTTAGTTTTTCTAATGCACTTAGGCTTTGCTTCTCTAGAGGCTGGTCTGACGCAAAAGAAAAACACGGTAAACATCCTCTTCAAAAACTGTTTCATCATCGCCATTGGTATTGTGACCTACTGTCTTGTAGGATTTAACACGCATTACCCAGGTGACTTCAATGGCTGGTTCAGCATTGGTGGCCCCTTCGGTGAAGGCAACATTGATGACACCTTTGGCTATGGAGGCGTAGGCCTTGCAATGACTGGCTACGGTGACTTTATTTTCCAGGCTATGTTTGCAGCTACCGCTGCCACCATCGTATCGGGAGCTGTTGCTGAACGTGTCAAGCTACCAAGCTTCATGATCTTTGCTACTGTTCTTGTCGGTCTGGCTTACCCAATCGTAGGTTCATGGCACTGGGGTGGCGGCTGGATGGGCAGCCTCAACGGCGGCAATGGTTTCAAGGACTTTGCTGGTTCTGCTGTTGTCCACGCCTTTGGCGGATTTGCAGCTCTTGCATGTGTTATCATTCTTGGACCTCGCAAGGGTAAGTATACCAAGAGTGGTATGAAGCCAATTCTTCCTTCCAACCTGCCTCTTGCTACTATTGGTGTCTTCCTACTCTTCTTCGGATGGTTCGGATTCAACGGCGGCTCTGTTCTATCAGCAGCTCCTGGCCCACTTGGACTTGTGTTCACCACAACAACTTTAGCCGCTTGCACAGGTGCACTCGGATCAATGCTCACTTCATGGATCGTCCTTAAGAAGCCTGATCTCTCCATGGCTCTCAACGGATTCCTGGCCGGTCTTGTAGGTATCACTGCCAACGCCGACATTGTATCAACCAACGGTGCTATGCTCATTGGAGTCATCGCAGGTGTCATCGTAGTATTCTCCATCCTGTTCTTCGACAAGATCAAGATCGACGACCCAGTCGGAGCTATCTCAGTTCACGGTATCTGCGGTGTATGGGGTATCCTCGCTTGTGCTCTCTTCGATACAACCGAAAGCGGATTCACCATCGGAGGACAGCTCCTAGGAGTGCTCGCCGTAGCAGCTGCCGCATTCGTCTTCTCGATCATTGTGTTCTCAATCATCAAGCTCACTATCGGTGTGAGAGTGGACGAAAAAGAAGAGCATGAAGGTCTCGATGTTGCAGAACACGGCTCTCCAGCATACAACGACTAATAATTATCATAACAATTATAGCCGGGGGAGCGATGCTCCTCCGGTTTTTTTGTGTCTATTTTGAACCTCCTTTTTTCCATCCAGTACTTCCCATCCTCTTACACTCACTCTATATTCCCAGCGAGCACTGACTCGCCACTTGTTACTCATGCGCACCCTCATTGTAGACAACTCAAACACACGCACCAAATTAGCTATGGCTGATGGTGACTGTCTTGCCTCGTGGCGTGCCATCATACCCACTCCAGAAATTTCTCAACAATCTATGGCAGATGCCCTCGGTGATTTAAACTGGGACGCTGCGATTATTAGCTCCGTCGTGCCCCACAAAGCAGCAATACTTGCATCATTCCTTGGCGACAAAACTTGTCACCAACTCAATCATCTGAGCAAATTACCCATCGGTATTGATTATCCCCATCCTGAACAAATCGGTGCAGACAGGCTCGCCAATGCCGTTGGCGCTTACATACAATACTGTAGCCCATGCATTGTGCTCGATTTTGGCACTGCCGTCACCTTCGATGTCATCGCCTCAGCCAGTGATTACAAGAAATGTCAGCAGCTAACGGACGGCCATCAGGGAGCGCAAGTGCCATCATACCATGGAGGAGTGATTGCTCCCGGTCTCGCCTCCATGACTGAAGGCCTTGCAAACCGCACCGCCCTACTCCCCAACATTACGCTTCAAGAACCTAGTCACATCATCGGCAAATCAACGGAACAAGCAATGATGGCAGGAGCCATTTATGGCTATCGCGGATTGGTTCGTGAAATCCTCAGCAATCTGAACAAAGAATTCTCCAGCAAACCACTCGTTATTGCGACGGGTGGTGACGCCCCGCTCATTACCAGAGGATTGAGTGAAATCGATCACTTAGCACCAGATCTCACACTTGAGGGTCTGAAAGTTATAGCAAATTTAAATATATCACATCCATGAACCAAGCACATCCTATCCTCGCCCTCGGTATCGACTTTGGCGGTACCAGCGTCAAATTTGGCGTTGTCCGAGGCAATGAAGTCATTGCCCAAGCTCCCCCCATCGCAACAGAGGACTTCAGGGAGGCCGAACCCTTAATCGATGCAATAATTTATATCATCGAAGATTTACGCACACACCACCCTGAGATAGCTGCTATAGGCGTTGGTGTACCGGGTTTTGTTGATTTTAAAACAGGCACGATTCACAATCTCACTAACGTCAGAGGTTGGACTAACATAGCTTTGCGCGATATACTGCAAGAGCGGACCAAACTCCCTGTTGCTGTGGAGAACGACGCAAATTGTATGGCATACGCTGAGTGGAAAGTGGGAGCCGGCATGGGCAAAGATCACCTAGTCTGCATCACTCTAGGCACAGGTGTTGGCGGTGGAATCATCACTCACGGCCATATGTTAAGGGGAGCCCATTCCGTCGCTGGCGAGCTGGGCCAAACATCCATCGACTTCGCAGGCAGAGAAGGCGCCTATGGCAATCTAGGCTCACTAGAGGACTATATCGGCAACAATGAGATAGCCGCTGATGCTCGCCAATTTTATGCCAGCCGTGATATTGATAGAAGCATCACCGAGTGCACACCCGTAGCACTATCTCAAGCAGCGGCTCAGGGAGATCTTATTGCAGTAGAAATCTGGCAAGGTATTGCCCAAAAACTTGCCTGCACGGTTGTCAATGCTTGCTGGCTACTGAACCCTTCCGCTATTATCATTGGTGGTGGTGTTGCCAAAGCTGGAGAGCTTCTTTTTGACCCTCTCAAAGTGAGTATTCAAAATCAACTTGCTCCGGCATTTCTCAACGAGCTGGAAATCATACCCGCTCGATTCAGTAACGATGCGGGAATCATCGGAGCTGCGACTTTAGCGCTCGAAGAGGTACCTCCAGCGAAATAAAAAACAACATGCGCTGAATTTTAGCGTGCCATTTACACGGTTCATGCTTAACTTGAATTGACCAATTTTAGTAAATCATGAGTCAAATCGGCAATCTCACCCTCGATCCTTCTACCCCTTTTTTCATCTTAGGCCCATGTGCCCTTGAATCTGAGGAATTTGCCTGGCAAATGGCACGATCTCTCAAGGAGATTGCGGAGCGCAGCGGCATTCAGTTTGTTTTCAAAGCATCCTATGACAAGGCTAACCGCACCTCCGTTGATTCTTTCCGCGGCCCAGGGGTCGTGGAAGGCTGCCGCATTCTTGGAGAAATAGGCAAGGAACTGGGTGTTCCCGTGTCTACAGATATTCACACACCCGAAGAAGCCACCATCGCTGCTGAAACGGTGGACATTCTTCAGGTACCAGCATTCCTGTGTCGCCAAACAGATTTACTGGAAGCCTGTGCCAAAACTGGACGTCCCGTTAACATCAAAAAGGGCCAATTCTTAGCACCTTGGGATGTAAAGCCCATCGCAGGTAAAATGAAGCACTTCAACTGCGAGCACTTCTACATTACCGAGCGAGGATCCACTTTTGGCTACAATAATCTCGTCGCCGATATGCGCTCACTTTATTGGATGCGTGATATGGGCATGAAAGTTATTTTTGATGCCACCCACTCTGTGCAACGCCCTGGCGGAGACGGCGGCACCACAGGCGGAGATGGCGAGCTTGCTCCTGTACTAGCTAGGGCTGCTATTGCTACTGGAGTCGATGGTGTATTCATGGAAACCCACCTGAACCCTAAAAAAGCATTTTCAGATGGCCCCAACCAAATCCCTCTCAGTGAGATAGAAGCAGTCCTCACACGCTTGCTCGCTGTGCATCACGCGGCTCATGGTGTTGGGTAAATTTACATCCTCAACTTTATAGATCACTATCACGAATATCGTCCGTCATCACTCAAGCGTCGTCTACTTGGCCGTTCGGCCATGTTTCATGATTGCCATGACAATCCTTGCACTCACGGCATGCAAAGATGACAAACCAGTAAAAGCGTCTTCTCAGGGGAACATTCAAAGAGGCATTCAAGCCACTGCTAAAACTGAGGTTCAAGAGCCTGAACCTAAGGAAAAGACCTCCAGTCTCGCTATGTTAGGCCAGATGCATAGTGACACCGTTCTCAGGCAAGTTAGGCTGCCTCGTTATGACGAGAACTTTAAACCTTTATCCCTTCTCCATGCAGAAAGGATGGAAGTCATCAAAGGCGATACCGTTGAAGCACGTGACGTATCGCTGGAATTATACGATGAAAACGGCGACATCAAGGCTCGCACTAAAGTCAAACGAGCGACCTATAAGGATAAAGATGCTATCCTCAAAGCAGAGGAGGCCATCTACATCAGCGGCAAAGGCTTCCAAGCATCGGGTGTAGGCATGGTTTACGACATCAATACTGGGCAAGGCTACATCATAGGCCCCGCCTCATCCCTGTTTACCCTCAAATCTAGTCGCAAGCCCATTACCGAACGCTGATTCTACCTACATTTTAATACGCCTCAGCATCATCTCAGTCTAATAACACAAATCATGCAAAAGCTCCGATCAAGTAAGGCGACCGCTTGGATATTTCACGCAACGGTAATCGCGGTGCTCTCAATATCTCTGGCTTCATTCCTGATAGCTGCTCCGCCAGTATCAGCCTCAAAAAGTAAACTCGATCAAATTGACACGCTATCTTCCCCCACAGCTGACCGTCATGCCAAACGTCAACAAACAATAGAGACCACCATCGAGCAACGGAATAGAAAGGCAGACGCAGAACATGAAAAAATGAACAGCTTCCTCAAGCGCAGCGATCAAGAGCCGCATGCCATGAAAAGTTCAGCCACACGCACCATTCAAACACCTTCCCCCAATACTCGGAGAGAAGATCCAAAGAAAGTTAACGACGGCGAAGAACCGGCCACTATTAAGATTGAATGTGATGGCGGCATTTATTTCGATAATGAAAGTGGCATCCTAACTTACCTCAAAAACATCAGGCTCAACGATTCCGATTCCACTTTCAAACTAAGATGCGATGACGAGCTTAAAATCTTATTTGATAGTAAGCCTAAAAATAAAAAGCAGAAACAAACATCCCAAAAGACGAAAACAGATCAGCAGAAAAAGACTGTTCAAGAAAAAGAAGATCAACCAAGTAAGAGCTTCTCAGGCAGAGGCGATCTGAAAGAGATTATCGCCACAGGAAATGTCAGGATAACTGGCAAAAACAGAGACGACCAAACCTTTCTAGCATCCGGCGATACCGCCAGTTACAATGCAAAGGCAGGAGAGATGATACTCAAGGGTGGTCGCCCTACACTCCAACAAAGCGCCAATGAATATTTACAAGCTGCTGAGGACGACCAATGGATTAGACTTATCATGAAGGACAAAGATATTGAGAGCATCATTACCAGCCAAGGCAAATGGGTTATGCAGGCCGTCCCACAAAAATAATTCTCGCTAGAGAGAATCTCGCCATATTAAACTAAGAGCAATGTCAGAAAGTATTTCAATCACATCACCGGCAGACAAGGTCGCCACGCTGGCTCCGCCGGCAGATCATACGACATTACACTTGGATACCGCAACACGTCGCAACTCACCTACCCTGCTAGAAGCTCGTGGTTTGATGAAATCTTATGCTGGCCGCACGGTGGTTAACGACGTCAACCTGAGTGTGCGTCAAGGTGAGATCGTTGGTCTACTTGGACCAAACGGCGCTGGTAAGACTACCAGCTTTTATATGATTGCTGGTCTCATCCCAGCAGATACCGGTATCGTTCAATTTTCTGGAAATGATATTTCAACTCTCCCCATGCATAAACGCGCCAGACTCGGCATGGGCTACCTCCCTCAAGAGGAATCTATCTTTCGTCATCTTAGTGTCATTGATAATCTCCTAGCCGTGCTTGAAACCCGAAAAGACATGGGTCGAAAAGAACGCTACCATCGCGCTGATCAACTACTTGAGCGATTCAACATCTCCAAGCTTCGCAAGTCTGAGGCCTTGTCACTTTCCGGGGGTGAGAAGCGCCGGCTCACCATAGCGCGATCTCTCTGTACAGACCCGACCCTGCTCATGTTGGATGAGCCATTTAGCGGAGTTGATCCTATTGCCGTAGGAGATATCCAAAGCATTGTTCGAGATTTACGCGATCAAGATGGACTCTCAATATTAATCACTGACCACAATGTGCGTGAAACTCTCCATATCACTGACCACGCCTACCTTCTCCATGAAGGACAACTCATTCTCGAGGGAGAGGCGAAAGACATCGCCGACAACCCACTTGCGCGCAAACACTATCTCGGAGAAGATTTTGTGCTCTAAACAATCTAATATTTCGCAGCCCAGTGCTGCATAACACAAACAAGAAAGGAAAAAACAAGATGCAATCAGCTAATGCTAATACGCAAATCACAGTCACTGTACGACACGAAGAGGTAACAGATGCCCTGCGCGATTATGCCACTAAAAAAATCCAGGGGTTACATCTGGATTACCCAAAAATCATCGAGGCCAAGGCTATCCTCGATGCTCACAAGAACCGTCACCATGCTGAAATCATTCTGTTCTGTGCTAATCACATCGTGATCGATGCCTCATCCGAGAGCAAAGACATGTATGCTGCCATTGACGAGACAATCGATAAGATTGCTCGCCGTATGCGTAAGCACAAGACGCGCTTACTCAGAAAACATAGGCCCAACAGAAGAAAGGATACTATTCGCCACCTTGATGAGAAAATATTCGCCTCAAGTATCTTGGACGAAATCCCAGCTGTAGAGGAACCGGAAGCTGACCCTGAGCCAATGATCATTCATCGTGAGTCATACCGCCTCAGAACCTTACTCAAGGAAGAGGCCATCATGGAGCTTGAGCTCTCCGACAAGCCATTCATCGTCTACAATAACGAACGGCGTGATGTGCTCCAAATCCTCTATCGCCGCAAAGATGGCGATTACGCTATTATTGAGCCATAATCACTTCAAACCACTTCACTAAAAAGGGGCTCCTGACGCAGGTGCCCCTTTTTTGTCACCTTTACCGACAATCTAAATTTATCCTACTCACTATTGAGTCGGATCTTTATCAGGCAGCTCATTGTTCTCAGCAGACTCGACTTGATCACCACTATCGCTTGCTTCTTGCTGCTCAGCCACCTCAGCTGACCGATGTATAACAGTGGGCTCATTGGGCTTAATCGCCGCTGGTACGGCACTCTGTTCGATCGTTTTTGGCACGCCAGGCTCACTATTGAGCCCTGTTGATTTCCCTTTATCCTCACCCGGAGAATTTCTGCCAGACATTCATGTCGGAATACCACAAGCAGGCAGGATCCATAATTGCAGGGCAAAGTACAGAGCCACAAAACCAATAAAGAACCAAATACCGTTCATATCATTATGAGCTACTAGCTCTCATTTTATTCCGACCTATTTCGCATATTATGCGCAACCATGGTGAAGAAAGAATTAAGCTCGAGCTTGATGGACTTGGGCACTTTAGTCTCGTCCATTGCCTCATCCATCAACTCTAGCCAGCGCACTGCTTCTGCTTCTCCAATAGAGAAAGGAGCATGACGCATTCGCAGGCGCGGGTGACCTCGTTTCTCTTGATAACGAGGGTCTCTACCAAAACGAAAAAGTAGGAAATCACGCAAACGCTCCTCAGCGCCGGCAAGATCCTCTTCAGGATACATTGGCCCAATCAGATCATCTTGTTTAATCCTGCGGTAAAAAGCCGCCACCATCTTGGTGAATCCGGCTTCACCGAGAATGGTATAAATAACAGCTTCATCCATGGCAGGTAATGATTAGGGGGCCTATCTCTAAAAGAGCATGGATTAGTATTACTCGCCTTGGCGAGCTGATGCCTTGAGGCGGAGAGCATTCAAAGCAATGAAGCCAGTAGCATCATCCTGGTTGTATGCCTCCTCTGCACCCCCCTCCATGGTTGCTACATCTTCAGAGTAGAGAGTAAACGGTGATCGGCGACCGGCCTGCATGCAGTTCCCTTTGTATAGCTTGAGCCTTACTTCACCGGAAACCGTCTTCTGTGTCTCGGTGACCAAAGCCTGGATAGCATCACGCTCTGGAGCAAACCAGAATCCATTGTAAACCAATTGAGAGTATTTAGTGATCAAGCTATCACGCACATACTGTGCCTCACGATCTACTGTGAGTGTCTCCAGATCCCTGTGAGCTGCCAGAATAATGGTGCCACCCGGAGTTTCATAAATACCGCGAGACTTCATGCCCACGAAACGGTTTTCCACAATGTCTACGCGGCCAATGCCATGTTTTCCGCCGAGGAAGTTTAGCACACGCATCACTCCATACGGGCTTAACAAGGTGTAGCCGTCCTTCTCACCCTCAACCTGGAAATCTCCCAGCTGAGAGATAATCTGATCTAAGTCATCGCACCTAAGACCTACAATGTCACCCTTCTCAAAGAGAAACTCGACATACTCGGGCTCGTCAGGCGCCTCCTCAGGAGAAACAGAGAGCACGTACATATCACGATCGGCTTCGCCTGTCGCGTCATACCAGGTGTCTTCAAGGGCACCCGCCTCGAATGAAATGTGCAATAAATTACGATCCATTGAGTATGGCTTCTTCTTCGAAGCGGTCACATCAATACCGTGCTCTTCGCAGTAAGCAATCATCTCTGAACGGCCCGGAAATTGAGCTCTAAACTCAGCATCTCGCCAAGGTGCAACCATCTTAAGGTCTGGCGCGAGAGCGGCTACAGACAATTCAAACCGCACCTGATCGTTTCCTTTGCCCGTTGCCCCGTGAGCAATGGCATCGGCTCCCTCCTTGATTGCAACATCAACCATACCCTTCGAAATACATGGACGTGCAATGGAGGTGCCCAAAAGGTAGCGACCCTCGTAAAGCGCGTTTGCCTGGAACATTGGATAAATATAATCGGCGGCAAATTCCTCCTTCAGGTCACCAATGTAACACTTACTTGCTCCTGTGCTCAGTGCTTTTTCCTCAAGACCATCCAACTCCTCACCCTGCCCCACATCAGCGCAGTAGGCGATAATTTCAGCATTATATTTCTCTTTGAGCCAGAGAAGGAGAACTGAGGTATCTAGACCTCCGGAGTATGCGACAACGATTTTCATAACGATATTAGTTAATAGCTAGGGTAGTGATAAGAATTAAGGCGAAATAGACTCGTCTGGCATCGTGGCTACACTGCCGAGACGCGCGGAGAAAAGCATATTCAACCACAAGAGACAAGAGTCAAGATAGCCATCCAATGGCACTGCTCGCCTGATTTACTCTGAATCCTTGCCTTGATCATCAGCAACCCCTGAATCTTTAGCGGTAATCGCTGGTGCTGATTTACTAGTGGGCAACACTTTACGCATCAGCTTTTTCAACCCCCCCTCAGCTGCTTGCTCTGCTGCTTCAGCATCCCGCATGGCTTTCTCCCAAGCTGGCGCAAAACCAGGCGCTTGCTCACGCATCACACTGACAGCATTTTCCACTAAATGAAGGTGACGAAGCTCAGCTCTCCCCGGTTTTTGCTTAGCCAGATTCAAGTTGGATCTTAAATTTTCATTCTGCTCGCGCAGCTCTAGAAGGTCTGCTTCAAGTTGATCGTTACCCTTTGCATTAATTTTAAGCTGAGTATTAAGGTGGCTCTGTAGCTCTTTATTTTCCTGCTGCAAGCGCTTCTTTTCGCTACGAAGCATCACAATATCCTTACGCATCAGGCGCCAAACCATGGCCAAAAGAAACAGTCCTACGATAAGCCCCCAAGTAAATGGCTCTGAGATAACAAGCATGAACGTTTCCATAAGATTAGAATAAGTAACTTAGCTTAGTTTCCAAGAACTATCATTACCACACTAGCTAACTATTCCTAGTAGCTTGCCTGCTTGTAGGATTGAAAGTTTTGGTATGTCAAAAAACCAAAGATCAACAACCCGAAGATAGAGCCCATTGAGAACAACAAAAGCATACAGCAAACTCCAGCAATCATGCCGATTTGATGCATTTTTTTACGAGATTTAATGATCTGCTCGATGAACTGACCTCCGTCGAGCGGGAAAATAGGGATCAAGTTTAACAAAGACCACCACACATTCACCCATATCAAGGAATTCAAAAACCCATAGATGGGTCGATTATCAGGAAAAATACCCAGCATCTCCTGATGGAAAATATTGGTATATCTTACATAATACTTCAATCGAAGCACGGCCTCGGGTGTCGGAAAAATAATAAACAAGGATGCAATGCTCACCGCCGCAAGTAATAACCCTGCGCCTGGACCAGCCAAGATCATGAGGCATCGATTCTGCTTATTCAGTCGCCCCCCCTGCTGGTAAGCAAGTCCACCCAGTGCCCATAACCTGATCCAGACCTGGCCACCCCCTCGCTTCCAACCCGTCAAGGCATGGCCTAGCTCGTGAACGAGAACAGAAACAAATCCTGCCATCATGAACAGAATCACCCCCAAGTAATCGCCAGGGTAATTCCTCTGCAAGGCATTCAAGCCTCCACCAAGGAACGCCATTGTTAGCCAAAACCATGGCTCAACGACAATTGGGATTCCAAATAGAGTGAAACGCAACATAATTTTAATGATGTAAATTAGTCTTTCGACATAGCCAGCAAATTAGCAGCAGAAACAAGGGCTTTCAAACCAGCCATTTCAATTGAGGGGTCGACACCACATCCCCATACTAGGCTGTGACTATCCTTACCTTGAAGCTGCACATAAGCCGCTGAGTCAGCATCAGAACCGCCACGCACTGCGTGGGACCTGTAGTCAGTAAGAGTGAAGTTTTTCAAATTCACTTGTTCCAAAGCATGCACGAAGGCATTAATTGGACCATTGCCCAAACCACTGATTTTCTGCACGTCTCCATTGATTGAGATATCAGCGTGGCACGCCACCTCACCCTTCTCACCTGCGTGATGATCAAGTTCATAATCTCGCAAAGCGAGTGGCTCGTTGAGGTTGACGAACTGATCAAAAAACACATCTCGAATTTCATCGGGAGTGAGCTCCCGTCCCAGCTTATCAGCTAATGCGTAGACCAGCGTACCCACCGTAGGATGCATGGTTTTTGGTAAATCATAACCGTGCTCACGATCTAGCACATAAGCAACGCCCCCTTTACCAGACTGTGAATTAATGCGGATGATCGCCTCGTAGGACCTACCAATATCTTGAGGATCAATCGTCAAATAAGGAACCGCCCATGGAGTGTTCGAGTCTTCTTCCAACTCCTTCTTGCGTAAATCTAGACCTTTCTTGATGGCATCCTGATGAGAGCCAGAAAACGCGGTAAAAACAAGCTCTCCAGCGTAGGGATGACGCTCTGGCACCGTCATGCGCGTGACTCGTTCATACACAGCACGAATCGCCGGCAGGTCAGAAAAATCCAGCCCTGTCTGAATACCGTGGCTGTTCATGTTAAGTGCTACATTAGCAATATCAAGATTTCCCGTGCGCTCACCATTGCCGAAGAGTGTTCCTTCCACACGGTCTGCACCCGCCATTAAACCCAGTTCTGTAGCAGCTGTGCCCGTGCCTCGATCGTTGTGAGTGTGTAATGATACGAGTATGGAATCTCTGCTATTAAGGTTGCGACTCATCCACTCAATCATATCTGCGTGCACATTGGGAGTGGCCCACTGCACAGTGTCTGGCAGATTGATGATCATTTTCTTCTCTGGACTTGGCTGCCATACATCAATAACGGCGTTGCAGCACTCGAGCGCAAAATCTAGCTCCGTATCCGAAAATGACTCTGGAGAATATTGCAGCAGAACCTCCGTTTCAGGAATGGTTGGTGCCAACTCTTTGACGAGCTTGGCCCCATCAATGGCTAGCTGCTTGATATCCTCTCGGCTGGCATTGCCAAAGGTAACTCGCCGCTGCAAAGGCGAGGTGGAGTTATAAATGTGCACGATGACTTGCTTAGCGCCTTTGATCGCCTCGAAGGACCTGCGAATCAAGTGCTCCCGTGTCTGAACTAACAGCTGGATGGTCACGTCCTCAGGGATCAAATCGTTGTCGATTAGGTGCCTGCAAAAATTAAATTCAGTATCAGCTGCCGAGGGGAAACCAATTTCAATTTGTTTGAACCCAATGCGACACAAAAGCTGAAAAAACTCGAGCTTCTCCTCGATAGACATTGGCACTGGCAGAGCTTGGTTGCCATCTCGCAAATCTACGCTCGCCCATACAGGAGCATTGGTAATACTGCGATCAGGCCACTCTCTGTCAGGCAGGTCCACCGCTGGAAAGGCACGGTATTTATGGATGCTTTCAGTCTTCATGACGCGGCTTGATGCGGTTTTTTAAGCGAAATTGCAAGCTTCAAGCGTATATCTCATCCTATTCTTCGATAGACTTCACTTTTCCGACTTGTGAGAATCATTGTTGAAGGGCATATTAGACAGTAATTATGAAATGGAATTATTTTCTCGCCACGCTCGGTGCTTGCATGACCTGTTTTAGTCTCAACTCTTGTAGCACCAGTTCCTCGCTCAGTAGTCGTGGCCTCTCCGGCTATCAGTCGTATGACCTACCTGCATCTCTACCCACCGACAGTTCTAAGGTGAGAGTCAAAGTATCAACCAACAACCAGATGGTTTATGTAATGGAGGGATCAAAACCTCTACTTGTCATGCCTGTCTCAGTGGGAACCGCATCAACACCGACCCCCAAGGGCCACTTTCGTATTTTCAAAAAAGATCACATGCACCGGGCCAACAGTCATGGCTTTGCATATCGTGACAATAAAGTTCGCCGTTGCTACTTACGTACCAAACCATCGGGTTGGAGCTTCAAGGGCACACCCATGCCATACTGGTGTGAATTTAAAGCCAACTATGGCTTTCACACCGGTTGGATGAAAAACAATCCATGTACACTTGGCTGCATCCGCATGCATGAAAACCTTTCCCCTAAGTTCTTCCGGCTCATCAAAAATGGCACCCCAGTATACATAGCCTACACTCAACCAGAGGATACCACTATAGGCAGGAATATCCCACGCCCACCAGATGCTGGTCCATTGCCAAACTATCCAGTTTCAATGATGCTGGGCGACGGCTATTTTCATAGGCACAATGCGCCAACTTTCAACTAGCTCTGCTGACGCGCTTCGCAGGCAAGAGCAAGCGATAGAAAATCCTCATACCTAGGTTGCCAACCCAAGCTCTTAAGTTTGACATTAGACACACGTTTACTGCTGTTGCCGCGCTTTCGTTTCACAACTTCATGCTGTTGCTCCGGCATCGGGACTCCAAAATGCTTGGCGAGTATCGCATAACAGTCATGCTGACTCACTGGCTCGGCCGTGACGTTGTATATCTCTCCTCGAGGAAACACATCCAGCTCAGCAAGCATTAACATAGCATCTGCAGCATCATCGCGGTGAATGAAATTCATAACCCTCTCCCCATGCCCATCTATACGAGCCTCGCCAGACAATAGATTTCTCAAGACGTGGCAGCGCTTGGGACCATAAAGACCCGATAAGCGAGCTACAAGCCCTCCTGCCTCAAGCACACTTTGCTCAGCTTTTCGAAGCACTTGAGCCGTCGGACTTATTGGCTTAGCTGGACTTAACTCTGTGACCAGAGAATGATCTTCTTGAGGGTATACCGAGGTGCTCGAGGTGAATATCAATCGAGTATTAGGATATCGCTCGATCAGACAACGAGCACCCTGCAGATAAACTTTCTGATATGCTGGCTCACCACCACCGCCTGAGGCAGCACAGTGAATGATCAAGTCAAAATCACTGGGCAAAGAAGCTAGTTCCACCGAAGATGATACGTCGCAGGCAATTGCACCATCGCGACCACTGCGATTAATTTTAGTAACCTCCCAGCTTGCACTTTCAAACTTACGCTCCAGCGCGTGGCCTAAAAAACCGTAACCAGCAATGAGTAACTTGGCCATTAGCTATCCATTTTAATCCCCAACAAATCCTCAGTCGCTTCGCGGGGCCTTGCGGTCAGGATATCTGGCTTACCATTCGTTACTAAGACGGTGTGTTCAAAGTGTGATGAGTTTTTTCGATCATTGGTAATGACTGTCCAACCATCGCTCAGAATGGTAACACCGGGCACGCCCGCATTAACCATGGGTTCAATCGCCAAGACCATGCCCGGCCTTAATTTGGGCGATTTTCCCGACGGGCGATAATTAGGCACCTGTGGTTCCTCGTGCAAATCACGGCCAACACCGTGGCCGACGAATTCGCGAACTACAGTAAACCCATAAGGTTTAACATGTGCCTCGACTGCCCCGCAGACATCAGCGAGCAAATTACCCGCTCGAGCCTGATCAATCGCATTATAGAGCGACTGCTCAGTCGCACACATCAATCGTTTGGTCTCTAGATCAATCTCGCCTGCAGCTACCGTTGTTGCATTGTCACCAATCCACCCACCTTTGGTAATACCGACATCAATTTTCAGAATATCGCCCGTATTAATGACCGTGTCCGATCCAATTCCATGTACCACCTCCTCGTTTCGGGAGATACAAATTTGACCAGGAAAACCGCGATAACCAAGGAAAGCGCTTTTACAATCACGCTCTTTCATCAATTCCGCAGCATAAGCATCAATTTCACCAGTTGTCTTACCAGGCTGGACCGCCTTGGCACACAGCTGGAGGATTTCACTGGCTGTCTCACAGGCTACGCGCATCTTTTTGATGTCTGCAGAGCTCTTGATCGGTATTCTTATTTTCTTAGCCATAGCGTGGTGGAAACCCTCTGTTGTTTGAAAGAGAAAGCTGACGAATGGATACGTTCTTTGGCGAGGATGAAAAGAAAAAAGCCCTGAGAAGTGTATCCGCAATCAGCACATCGTGCAGATACGAGTAACCCGAACCCAATCACCCTACTTTCTGCGAATAAAATAATTCAAGTTTTCCAACTCGAGGGCTAAATCCACATTATTCACTGTCACCTCGGCAGGAACTTCAAGAACGACCGGTGAGAAATTAAGAATACCCTGAATGCCCGCATTGATGAGATTATTGGCAACTTGTTGGGCATAGTTAGCCGGAACGCAAAGCACGGCCATCTGCACTTTATTTTCTCTGATAAAATCCTCCATCTCATCCGTCGAATGCAAGGGAACGGGAATGTCTCTGTCTCTCAGGCTTTCCGCTTGTGAGTCAAACGCAGCGAGTATTTCGTAACCCTCTTTCTTAAATCCATCATATCTCAGCAAGGCTCGCCCTAAATTTCCAGCACCGACCATAATCACCGGCTGAAATTTAGCACGCCCCAGACCATCATGAATGGCCTGGCGAAGTGCCTCAACCGGATAACCCCGACCACGGGTACCAAAAGTACCAAAATACGCTAAGTCACGCCTCAGTTGGGATGGTTTCACCCCAGCAGCGGTAGCCAATGCTGCTGAACTGACCATTTCTCGGCCATTCTCATGTAGGCGCTCCAAACAACGGCCATACAAAGATATACGGTAAATTGACTTTTGTGGTATTTCGACCTTATCCACAAAGTAATATTGTAGCCTCTTGTGATGAAGGTCAAGAAATGAAACGACGCACCATTTAGGACGCTAGACCATTTTTACTTGTTGATCAGATTTGTAATCTCAAGTGCCAAATCGAGTGCTGCCGCGCCTTGCTGACCAGAGACAGCCGGCGTAGACCCCAATCGAGCGCACTCTACAAAAGCAGCTAGCTCACGCTTGAGAGGCTCGTCTTTTTCTACATTCACGTCGACCTTTTCGATGCCTGCCCCACCCATGCGATACATTTCGGCACTTTGATCCTGGTAATCGAGAGACAAATAACAGTCTCCTTGAAAAACTCTTATTTTACGCATGCGCTCTGGGCTGATCCGGCTCGATGTCACATTTGCAACACAGCCATTCTCAAATCGAATGCGCGCATTAGCGATATCCTCTCGAGATGTCATCACGGGCACGCCAACAGCGTCGACGCTTTCGACCGGAGATTTCACCAAATGAAGAATGATTTCCAAATCGTGTATCATTAAATCCAAGACTACACCGATATCGATACTACGATTAGGGAACGGGGAAAGCCGGTGAGCTTCGATAAACGTTGGCTCCGTGAGACGATCCTCAAGCTCCTTCATGACTGGGTTAAAACGCTCAATATGGCCAACTTGAAGTATTTTTTTGCATCTTTGAGAAGTCTCAATCAAGGCTCGAGCGTCATCCAGAGAATCAGCGATTGGCTTTTCCATCAACACATGCACTGCTTGCTCCATAAGATGGCAACCCACCTCTCGGTGAGCGATGGTCGGCACCGCGACAGTTGCCGCATCGACGACATCAGCGAACTCATCCAGAGAGTCGACAGCTACAGCGCCAAATTCGTCGGCCACTGACTTAGCTTGTTTTTTATCTCTGTCATAGATGGCTACCAACTCGACATCATCGAGGAGAGAAAAAACCCTCGCGTGATTCCGCCCCATTGCCCCTGCCCCTGCAACTCCTGCACGTAACTTCATGGGCAAAGCATTAATCCAAAGCGTCTACGATGGCAAGGCTCATGGCTGCACTCACCGGATTACAATGCCTCTACCCACCCGAACCTCACTTTAGCCGAATGATCGAGCTGATTTGGATAAAAATCCCTATAAGCCATGAGCCCCCCTAAAAACTATACTTTTGGACTGGAAAAACACACACTACGCACTTAAATTGGAGATATATGCGACAGTAGGCCAGAGCAGTAGTCCTAAGTGTTTAGTCAATTTACATGATGTATTCTTAGTTATACCGCTCCCCTACTCGCTATAATCCTCACGCACCATTCACCATGAGTCTACACGCACAACTTTCCCCAGAAGCGCAGGCACGCCTGCGTGCGCAACAGCGCAACTCGACTATTACGAGTATCATCATCTCTATTTTGTCAGTTGTGCTCATTGGTATTTTGTTGCTTTGGATTCTGCTTCCTACCGTTGAGACCTTCACTCCAGAAATAGTCTCCTATCAAGCGGGTGCTGAGGAAGAGAAGAAAATCACCAAGCGTGAGATGACCCGGGCTGTTGAGCGCAAGCCGGCTGCACCATCTAGCTCCATGGCGAAAGTAATAGCGGCCAACACCACCTCCTTGACTGCTGTCCCCATCCCCGAAATAGACACCCCCGATCCATCAGCAGACTTTGGCGATGGCAATGACTTCGGCGATGGTTGGGGTAGCGGAGAAGAGAGTGGCTCTGGATTTTCAAGTATTCCCGCCACCATGCGTGAGCGATGCTCAAGAGAAGATCGCCTGCAACGACTTGCCAACAACGGCGGCAACGAGCAATGTGAAGATGCAGTATTGAAGGCTCTGCGTTGGATAAAAAGCAAACAGAAACCCAACGGCAGCTGGGGAGCTCAATATCCAGTCGCAATGACAGGATTTTCCATTCTTGCCTACCTGGGTCACTGCGAAACACCTGACTCGGAAGAATTCGGTGATTCTGTAACCAGTGCTATTCTATACCTTATTGACGTGGGCATGAAAAATGATGGGATTATGCGCACCAGCGATAAAGGGCATGGATGGGTCTACGAACACGGCATCGCTACTTACGCGCTTGCAGAAGCCTACACATTTTGCAGCAAGCTTGGACTCAACATCCCCAATCTAGACACCGTGACCAAGCAGGCAGGAGATATCATTATGCAAGGACAGGCACGAAGCGGTGGCTGGGTCTACAACTTCGATACAAGCTCCGCTGATGGCGACAACTCCGTTGGTTTTTGGCAGATTCAAGCATTAAAAGCCTGTAAACATACTGGCCTTTGGGAAGAAAAGGCTTTCAAAAAGACAATCAGTGAGGCTCTAGATTTTCTCGAAGATGTGCAAGGTAGCTCTGGTGGTATTGGTTACAGAAGCAACCCCGGCGTTCGCCCAGCACTGACAGCTGGAGGAGTGCTAGCCTACCAGATGTGGGATAAAAGTAGTCATTCTGTGGTCCGTGACGGCATTAAATTCATCATGAAAAATAACACCGCATTCGATTGGGAAGAGGAAAGCTCAAACCTCTATTACCATTATTACAATGCGCAAGCACTCATCAACCGAGGTGGCGGAGATTGGGACGATTATAACGAAATATTCAGAGACAAATTACTTGCTGCTCAAAATGAAGACGGCTCATGGAGTCGAAAACAAAAAATTTCTCACGGATCCAAGGACACCCATATGGCAACCTGCTTGGCCACATTTATGCTCGAAGTTTATTATCGCTTCTTGCCTGCAACAGGTTCGAGAACTCGTTAGCTTGAAAGCTACTCGGCTTGACCCCGCTGAAGCCATGCTCCGATGGAAAAGATCAATATTCCAGTTGCCCTCACCATCGCAGGTTCTGACTGCTCCGGTGGTGCTGGTATTCAAGCTGACCTGAAAACGTTTCTTGATCACCGCGTTCACGGAGTAAGCGCAATCAGCTGCATTGTTGCCGAGACCCCCTTAGAGGTCAGACAAATCGAAGAAGTTGGTGCTGCGACATTTGACGCTCAACTTAATATTCTCTCGGAGAGTTATCCGATTAGTGCCGCTAAAGCTGGCCTGCTACCCTCAGCATCTAGCATTGGTTCTGTCGCTAAAACCATCGAGCAATCTGGCATCCCGCTCGTGGTGGACCCTGTCATGATCGCATCCACAGGGACAAACCTAGTAGGCGATAACACCTTGCACAGCATGACCAATACTCTGCTACCGGTGGCCACATTGGTAACCCCCAATCTACCCGAGGCTGAAGCCATTCTTCAACGCAGTATTATATCTGAGGCTGATCATATTAATGCTGCTCACGACATTGCACAGCGCTACGATATTTCGTGTTTATTAAAAGGTGGTCACCTAGCCGGTAAGGGTGAGCGACTTGATGTGCTCTGGCATGATGGTCAAGCTCATCACTTTCGACACCCCTACCTATCGCTACCAGATAGCGTGCATGGCACTGGGTGCTCGCTATCTGCAGCGGTCACAGCGGGGCTCGCTCATGATCAAAACATGATTGAGGCAGTCAATCATGCCATTGACTATACACAGAAATTAATGCGTTCGGCTTACAAATGGGGCCACAACAATCACAACATACGCTGTCTCGGCTGGTAAGCCAGAGGTTCTGGCTGTGCTCAGTTGCACCAATCATGAGCTTGATTTGACTCAATTGATTGCCGGATGCCCTTATTTCCCCACTGTAGCTCATGATGATAATAGGAATAACATTGACCTCACCGCAGGTTCCTTTAAACACCCGCGCGTCAATTCTTTTCTATCATGAGCCAAGAAACCATTATCTACACCCAAACAGACGAGGCACCGGCATTGGCCACCTACTCATTCTTGCCTATCGTGCAGGCATTTACTCAATCAGCAGGTGTCAACGTGGAGACCCGTGACATTTCACTAGCAGGCAGAATCCTGTCACAATTTCCTGACCAACTGAGCGAAGGCCAACAAACTAGTGACGCATTGGCGGAACTAGGCGAACTGGCCAAAACACCAGAGGCCAACATCATTAAACTGCCTAATATCTCTGCTTCAGTACCACAAATGGAGGCGGCCATCGCCGAGCTCCAAGCCAAGGGATACAATATTCCCGACTACGCTGATGCGGAAGACGTATATGCCAAAGTCAAAGGTTCTGCTGTGAACCCCGTCCTCAGGGAGGGAAACTCTGATCGACGAGCCCCCAAAGCCGTCAAGGAATACGCCAAAGCCAACCCCCACCGCATGGGAGCATGGAGCTCAGACTCCAAATCCCATGTTGCTTGCATGAGCAGCGGTGACTTCCGATCCAATGAACAGTCAGTCACTGTCGAAAAAGCAACAGAGGTTCGCATTGAACACACCGCATCTGATGGAACTACCACCGTTCTCAAGCAGAGCACTCCGCTACTCGCTGGAGAAATTATTGATGCCACCCGTATGAGCAAAAAAGCTCTTTTGAGCTTCCTTGATGGGCAAATAGCTGAGGCCAAGGAACAGGGTGTATTATTTTCTCTGCATATGAAAGCAACCATGATGAAGGTCTCCGACCCAATCATTTTTGGCCACTGTGTTGCCGCCTTCTTCAAAAACGTATTTGATAAACACGGCGAAGCACTCTGCCAAGCCGGCGTAGACCTGAAGAACGGTTTTGGCGATGTCTTAACAAAAATTCAAGCTCTTCCAGAGCACCAGCAGACAGCCATTGTTGCTGATATTCAGAAAGCCTATTCCGATGGGCCAGCTCTGGCCATGGTTAATTCCGATAAAGGAATCACCAACCTTCATGTGCCTAGTGATGTCATCGTCGATGCCTCCATGCCAGCAATGATCCGAACCTCTGGCCAAATGTGGAACGCTGCTGGTGAAACTCAAGACACCAAGGCGGTCATTCCAGATTCGTCTTACGCGGGCATCTATCAAGCCACCATCGATTTCTGCAAGGAGCATGGAGCATTTGACCCAACTACCATGGGTACTGTACCCAATGTAGGCCTGATGGCTCAAAAAGCCGAAGAATATGGATCTCACGATAAAACCTTCGAGATTCCATCTGATGGGTCAGTCAGCGTCATCGACTCTGAGGGCCTCACCCTCATCACGCATAATGTCGAAAAGGGTGATATCTGGCGGGCATGCCAAACCAAAGATGCTCCCGTCGAGGACTGGGTCAAACTGGCTGTTAACCGCGCTCGAGCAACGAATACCCCCGCAGTATTCTGGCTTGACGAAACCCGAGCTCATGATGCCCAAATCATTGCCAAAGTAGGCAAATATCTTGGTGATCACGATACTGACGGCCTGGAGATCCACATCATGAGCCCTGTCGAAGCAACCGAATTCACTCTTGCTCGCTGTAAGGCTGGCGAAGACACCATTTCAGTAACAGGTAACGTTTTGCGAGACTATCTCACAGATCTCTTCCCTATCCTCGAGCTAGGCACTTCTGCCAAAATGCTATCAATTGTTCCCTTGATGAATGGCGGCGGTCTTTTTGAAACGGGTGCCGGCGGATCTGCACCTAAACACGTTCAGCAATTTACCCAAGAGAATTACTTGCGTTGGGATTCACTGGGTGAGTTCCTCGCACTTGCGGTATCTCTCGAACACCTGTCCTCAAAGTTCGGCAATGCAAAAGCTCAAGTCCTAGCTGACGCACTCGACTCGGCTACAGGTCAATTTTTACTCAACGACAAGTCTCCTACCCGGAAGCTAGGGGGCATCGATAACCGAGGTTCACATTTTTATCTGGCTTTGTATTGGGCAGAAGCATTAGCAGCACAGACAACTGACACTGAGCTTGCATCAAGATTCGCCCCTGTAGCCGTAGCTCTCAGAGATAAGGAAAACACAATCATCGAAGAACTCATTGCTGTGCAAGGAACCTCTGTAGATACCGGTGGCTATTACAAGATGAATGATACCCTGACCAGTGAAGCTATGAGGCCGAGCCAAACCCTCAACAGCATCTTGGCCACACTTTAGAAGCTCAATCCTAAACGTGACATTGATTTATCAACCAAGCCAGCCCACGGGCTGGCTTTTTCGTGTCTGCTACCCGCCCTGTCATTGACAATTACTCAGGTTTCTGCCCACCTTTCATCGGCTCATTCAAAACAGCCATTCCCTCTATTTCTTAACACCAACTGTCTACCCATACTATGTACGATCTTATTGTTATCGGCGGCGGCCCTGCCGGATATGTCGGAGCCATTCGCGCTGCTCAACTCGGAAAAAATGTTGCCGTTATTGAAGCTGATCGCGCAGGAGGCACCTGCCTAAACTGGGGCTGTATTCCCACGAAAGCGCTACTCAAAAATGCTGAGCTGTATCAAACACTGACTAAAAAAGCAGACACCTTTGGTATTTCGTTTGATAATTTGACATACGATTGGTCTAAGGTCGTCGGCCGTTCCCGACAAGTGTCAGACCGTCTTGCGGGAGGCATCGAATTTCTGTTCAAGAAAAACAAAATCGATTACATTCGTGGATTTGGAGAGCTCGTAGACGGCAACCATGTTGAAGTCACCGCTGCCGATGGTACGAAACAGCTGCACGAGGCGGCTAATATTTTAATCGCAACCGGATGTAAAAGTCGTGAACTTCCACCATTGCCCTTTAATGGTAATTCCGTGATCAGTTCGAAAGAGGCCATGGTTCTGGAAAAACAACCAGAAAGCATGGTCATCATCGGTGCGGGGGCTATTGGCGTTGAGTTTGCCTATGTTTACAATGCCTATGGCACCAAGGTTACCATCATCGAGATGCAGCCAAATCTACTCCCTGTTGAAGACGAGGAAGTAGGCCAGGAACTGCAAAAATCCTTTACCAAGCAAGGAGTTCGTAGTCTCACAGACACCAAATGTGTCAACTTCCAAGACAACGGCAATTCTGTCTCTATTGATGTCGAGGGGCCAAAGGGCAACGAAACCATCACCGCTGACGTCTGTCTCGTTGCGATTGGGGTCACCCCAGTATTACCCGGAGGAATACAACCCGAACTCGATGAGCGAGGCTTCATCAACATTGATGCTCGTTATCAAACATCCATTCCTAATGTTTATGCCTGCGGTGACATCTCTGGCCCGCCATGGCTGGCCCATACAGCTAGCTTTGAGGCTGTGCAGTGTGTCGAAGGTCTCTTTGTAGATGGTCACACTCCACGCCAAGTAGGTAACTTCCCTGGCTGCACCTACTGTCACCCACAGGTGGCCTCAGTCGGCAAGACCGAGCGTGCTCTGCAAGAAGAGGGAATTGATTACAAAGTAGGCAAGTTCCCATACGCCGCCATTGGTAAGGCACAAGCCGCAGCTGACGCAGAGGGCTTTGTCAAACTCCTCTTTGGCAAGGAACACGGTGAGTTACTTGGAGCGCATATCATCGGAGATAATGCGACTGAGCTTATCGCTGAAATGGGTCTCGCCCTCGAGATGGAGCTCACCTCCGAGGAAATCCATTCCACCATACATGCACACCCAACTCTTGCGGAAGCTATCCATGAGGCAACTCTAGATGCTGACGGCCACGCCATCCACTTCTAAGACTCTCTGCCAAGACACTTGCTGAGGGCTCTACCCTCAGCGAGCAACATACCTCATAGCGCCGTGAACTACCCGCTGAAGCTCAGCTTTAAGATCGTGGCGATTGCGCCACAGATTCATGTAAGTGATGCACAGGGATCACCCGTCTGCTATGTCAAACAGAAGCTTTTTAAGCTTAAAGAGGACATCGTTGTCTTCTCTGACGCTTCCAAGTCTAGACAGATCGCTAACATCAAATCGAACAAAATTCTAGATTGGTCTGCACGCTACTTCTTCACTGACACTCAGGGTGCTGATATTGGTTCCATAGGCAGGCGTGGTTTTAAATCTATCTGGCGGGCTAGCTACGATGTCTTTAACCCCGGAGATGAATCTCCCGACTTCAGTATTCACGAGGAGAACCCATGGACTAAAGTCCTCGATAGCATTTTGGGTGACATTCCAATTCTGGGATTTCTCTCCAGCTACTTTCTGCATCCTTCCTACATCGCCACCCGACCCGATGGCACTCCAGTAATGCGAGTGCAAAAACAACCTGCTTTCTTTGAAGGCAAATTTAAGATTGAAAAAATCACTGACCTCCAACCACAAGAGGAACTCAATCTTATCTATTCCTTTTTGATGCTGCTACTCCTTGAAAGAGATCGCGGCTAGATAATAGCACCCAAGCCCAACTCTGTATGTCTGATCAACGTAAACCATTTCCCTATGCTGACTTCGAGCCCAAGTGGCAACAAATCTGGGACGATAACAAAACCTTTCGTACACCCAATCCGGGCGACGAAGACTTTGATGCAACCAAACCCAAATATTTTATTTTAGACATGTTCCCCTACCCGTCTGGCGCGGGCTTACATGTAGGTCACCCTGAAGGCTACACCGCAACTGATATTCTCGGTCGCTATAAAAAAATGAATGGACACAACGTCCTGCACCCCATGGGTTGGGATGCTTTTGGTCTACCCGCAGAACAATATGCGATAAAAACAGGCCAACACCCACGCATTACAACGGAACAAAACGTTGATAATTTTCGTCGTCAGCTCAAATCTCTCGGCTTTGGTTATGATTGGGATCGTGAGGTCAACACCACAGACCCGAACTACGTTCGCTGGACCCAGTGGATCTTCCTGCAACTTTACAACTCCTACTTCAACGAGGAGACTCAAAAAGCCGCTCCTGTTTCCCAGCTTGAAGCCAAGGGCTGGACTCGTCAACAAATTGACGATGTCCGTCTCGCCTTCGTCCACGAGGCACCGGTAAACTGGTCACCCTCCATGGGCACGGTTCTTGCCAACGAGGAAATCGAGGAATGGAAAGCCAAGGGTGAAACTGTAGAACGCCGACCACTGCGCCAATGGATGCTACGTATCACCAAATACGCTGACCGGTTGATCAATGAACTCGACCCGCTAGATTGGCCAGACTCCATCAAGCTTCTGCAGAAAAACTGGATCGGCAAGTCCACGGGAGCCGAGGTTCACTTCGACATCCAAGGCCACGAGGTCACCGTATTCACCACCCGCCCTGATACCCTCTTTGGTGCCACCTACATGGTGTTAGCCCCCGAGCACCCATTGGTAGCCGATATTACCACTACCGAGCAGAGGGAGTCCGTCGATACCTACATCGCCGCATGTGCCTCCAAGTCTGATCTTGAGCGCGGTGACCTCAACAAAGACAAATCCGGTGTTCCCACGGGAGCTACCGCGACCAATCCTGTTAACGGAGAGCAGATACCGGTATGGATCGCAGACTATGTAATGATGGGATACGGCACGGGTGCGATCATGGCTGTTCCCGCGCATGATGAGCGTGACTTCGAGTTTGCCTCCAAGTTTGAGCTACCAATCATTCAGGTCGTTGAGCCGAATGATGACTCTGACTGGCAGGGGTTCACGGGTAACGGCGTTTCTATCAATTCCGACTTCCTCGACGGCATGAAAACCAAGGATGCCAAAAAAGCGATCATCCAATGGCTTCGGGACAACGACAAAGGAACTTTCAAAGTAAATTTCAAACTGCGTGATTGGCTCTTTTCCCGCCAGCGCTATTGGGGTGAGCCCTTCCCTATCCTCTGGGAGAATGGCAATCATCATCCAGTTCCCGATTCGGAGCTACCTGTGCTTCAACCCGAGATGGATGACTTCAAGCCCACCGGTTCTCCTGAGGGCCCACTAGCCAAGGCCACCGATTGGATTAATTACTCGGAGAGTGCTCAGCGTGAAACCAACACCATGCCTCAATGGGCTGGTTCATGTTGGTATTATATGCGCTATTGCGATCCTAATAATACTGAGCGATTCATCTCCAGAGAGGCAGAAGAATATTGGTCAGGATCGAGTGCTACATCAAACAGCAACGGCATGGTCGATCTTTATGTAGGCGGTACAGAACACGCCGTGCTCCACCTGCTCTACGCTCGTTTCTGGCACAAGGTCCTCAATGATCTCGGGCACGTCTCAACCAACGAGCCCTTCCAAAAATTAGTTAACCAAGGTCTTATATTGGGCGAAGATGGTCAAAAAATGTCAAAGTCTCTAGGCAATGTCGTCAACCCAGACGATGTGGTATCTCAGTATGGCGCTGATGCTCTTCGCCTCTATGAAATGTTCATGGGACCCCTTGAACAGGTCAAGCCATGGCAGATGAAGGGGGTGGAGGGAGTGTCTCGCTTCCTCGCGAAAATATGGCGCCTCGCCTTCGAACAAAATCAAGAAGGTGAATGGATTTTGTCTACTAAGCTTAGTCAGGCAGAAGCGTCGGCAGACAATGATAAAAAATTGCTGAAGGTATTACATGAAACCATCAAAAAGGTCAGCGAGGATATAGATCGCCTATCATTCAATACCGCTATTTCACAAATGATGATTTGCGCCAATGCTTTTGGCAAAGCTGAGAAACTCCCAGCTGAGCTCGTTCGGGACCTACTCAAGTGCCTGAACCCTTTTGCTCCGCACCTAAGCGAGGAGATAAACTCCAAACTACCCATCGCGGAATCAGACACCATGCTATGCGACCAAGCTTGGCCAGTTTATGATGAGGCTTACCTTGTTGAAGACGAGGTTGAGATTGTAGTTCAAGTTAATGGTAAGCTTCGTGGCAAAATAACCGTTGCTATAGATGCGCCAAAAGAAGACATCGAAACGCTCGCTCAAAAAGACGATAACGTGCAACAACACATCGAAGGTAAAACCGTTCGCAAAATTATTGTTGTGCCCGGCCGCTTAGTTAACATTGTAGCAAATTAATAATATGAAGGTAGAAATAGTCAAATACG
>JBNABE010000002.1:0-36770 GCA_049631945.1 Akkermansiaceae bacterium | reverse complement strand
TATGATTGAATAAAAAAACGGCCACCCGTGATAAGGTGGCCGTGGAAATATTATTCACAGATGATTAAACCTGGAGAAGCGACCACCAGACGAATTAAGCAGCTTTGGTGTGCTGTTTGATGTGGCGCTTGAAGTGAATTTCAGCACCTTTAGGTAGCAGGCGCTTACGGCCTTTTTGGCGACGACGACGTAGGGTGTCACGGCCAGCTTTGGTGCTCATACGCGCGCGAAATCCGTGTTGGCGTTTGCGGGTGCGCTTGGACGGTTGGTAGGTGCGTTTCATGGTGAAAGTGGTAGAATTTTATACAGTAATTGAGACTTGCGCCCGGAATTGCACAGCGGACGGGCGGGCAACCTAGAGATTTTTAGCCTCTTGTCAACCCGCCATTCGTCAAGACAAGCAATTTTCTTAAAAAAAACTCTACAGAGGCCTAAATGATGCTAAAAAAAGCATAGCAGATGAAAATTTTACCCACTAATCAAGAATCTACCGATAAGGAACATATCCGAGTAGAGCCTGCTACTATTGAAGATCTGCCCAAATTAGTCCAATTGGTTGAAGAGCTGATGGAACTGCAGGGTGATTTTCTACCCAATCGAGAGGCTCATGAACGAGGATTAGCTCTTATTCTCGAGCAGCCCAACCGTGGGCGTATTTTTGTGCTTCGCAATGACGATCGTATTATTGGCATGGTAAACCTGTTGTTTACCATTTCAACAGCATTAGGTGGCTTAGTTATTCTATTAGAAGATTTTATCATTCATCCAGATCATCGAGGTCGAGGTTTTGGCACCATGCTGCTTGATTATGTCAAAGATTTTGCAAAGCACAAAAAATTCAAACGCATCACACTACTAACCGACAAGATTGGTGAAGAATCTCAAAATTTCTTCGAAAAAGAGGGTTTTGAGCACTCCAATATGATTCCTATGCGACTACTCGTCGAGTAGCCGCTCATCAAATAGAGTGGTTTTAAATACCCCATCAGCTTTGGGCGTGCCACACACGTTAATCCATTGGCTAGGTTCATCTTGATGTGCACAAAAGACATCAACTCGATCCAAACCGTTTTGCTTGAGGGCTTCAGAGATGGTTTGTGATGCTATATCTGGGTTGTTACAGTCTGAACTTAAATGGCTAAGCATCACAAACTTGAGTTTTTTGCATGCTACTTCGGTAAGCAGCTCAGCAGTTTGGTGATTCGATAAATGGCCGTGACGTGAAACAATGCGTTGCTTGGTTGCCCATGGGCGTTTGGTGTCTTGTTCCAGTAGTGCTTGATCGTAGTTCGCCTCTATATATAGACCGTTACAGCCTTTTAAATTTTCACGCATCAAATTGGTTACATATCCGACATCACTGACCATGCTCAAACGGGTTTCACCAGCTGTTAAAATAAACCCAACAGGTTCAGCAGCATCATGTGGTATTTGGAAACTATTAACCACCAAATCGCCAATTTTAAATGCTTGCCCACTATGAAATATTTTCCAATCGATGGCACTTTTCATCTTATGGCTCAATGCTTCGCGAGTTAGTGCATTGGTAAATACGGGAATCCGTCGCTGGCGTAATAATACATCAATACCTTGAGCGTGATCACTGTGCTCATGTGTGATGAGGATAGCGTCAAGTTGCTCTGGGCTGATACCGAGAATACTCATGCGCAGAGTAAGCTGTTTAGCGCTCAAGCCAGCATCGACAAGAATGTAAGTGGATCCGGAACGTATTAGCGTGGCATTACCCTTACTCCCACTTCCTAAAACAGCTAAACTGATGCCGCGTTCACCCATGGCATGAAAGCTGGCTGGATCTATTCCACTTTGCAAGATCGTAGTCAGCAGAACATAGCATAAAACAATCACAATTCCTCAAGAGGCGTGAGATTAGGTCTTGTTAAATAGTGGCACTTTGGTTCAAATTAGACTCATGAATATCACGCATATTTTGCTTGGATCTACCGCGGCTATTTTAATCGCGGCTTTAATTTTGTCGTATGGCTCGATGAAAAGTGGTGAGGAAGAGAGTTACCTACATACCAACGCAAAAGTATTGATGGATGAGAATGCGCGTCTACAGGCAGAGATCAGTCGTTTACAGAGTGGACAGACATATCAAGGCTCACCTCAAACCTTAACACCACCGCAGAATGTAACCACACAACGCATGGCAGAGCTTGAAGAGCAGAAGCGTCTTCTGCTTGAGCAACTCGACGCGGAGAGAAAAAAGCGAGAGTTAGCCGAAGCCGAAGCCGAAGTTATAACAGAGCGTGAGGCTGGTAAACTCAATAAAGAACAACGTCGCGCCAAGATGATATCTATCGCAACAGTTATGGCACAAGTAAGCGAAGTTGCCCAAGATCAAGGTATTTTTGTTGTGGTCTTAGATGTCAAAGTAGCCAATCAAGTACGCGAAGGCAGAGAGCTTGCTATAAGACGTGGCACAGGAATTATTGGCAGGCTGGTGGTTTCAAGAATAGATATCGATGGTAATTATTTTGCCGATCCACTTCCTGGTTCATTCCCCGGTGGGTCCATTGATGTCAAAACTGGAGATGAGCTGATCGTGCCTCCTCAATAATGGTAGTAAATCAATTTACCCTTTTACCTTATGTTGCAAACCGTATTTTCACTCAAGCAAAGTTGGTACATTGCATTACTAACAGTATGCATAGTTCTTGTGAATGACACACCAGAGACTCGTGCTGAAGAACACACCAATAACGATAAAAGTTACCTAACATTTTATTATGAGAACGATCTCTTCAATGGTGAAGATGCAAACTACACATCGGGAGGAAGACTTTCATACATTACATCTGGAAAACCAGCAGTAGATATTGAGTTTATTAAGCAGACTCTTGATTTCCTCAGTGGTGGTGAAGATAGTTCTGAGTTGATGAAAAGTATTTGGGGGCTGAATCAACCCTCGGAAGTTGAATACAGTTATGGCTTTGCTTTGACGCAGTTGATGTTTACCCCAGAAAATAAATTTACTGAGGTGCCCGATCCGGGGCAGCGCCCCTACGTGGGTTGGTTGGGAATTGGGTTTTCCGTACACGCTCGTGATCGCCACACTCTTAATTCCGTAGAAATATCAATAGGTACAGTAGGTCCACACGCGCTCGCTGAGGACACCCAAGATTATATTCACGATATTCGAAACCTGGACAAATTCCAGGGTTGGGATAGTCAAATACCTAACGAGCCAACGCTGAATTTTATTTTTAACCAAAAACGGCGCTGGTATTTACTGGAGGATGCCGACTTGCCCATGGATTTGGAAATCGATGGATTTCATGAAACCGGAATATCATTGGGTAATTTTCTTACTGATATTCATGTGGGTGGTCTTGTTCGTATTGGTTGGAACTTGCCGGTAGAGTTTTCTGACCCTCGCCTAACACAGTCAGCTCATACTCAGAGGCTTTTTAGTAATGGTGAAGGTAATGATGAAAGATGGTCAGCATATGCGTTATTTGGTGCACGAGGTAGTGCTGTTTTTCATGATATTACAATCGATGGACCTGTGTTCAGAACTTACGAAACAAACATCAAGAGAGAGCCTTTGGTAGGCGAGGCATACATCGGCTTCGGGATACGTCGTGGAAATTGGGAGTTTGGCTACGTTCACACTTATCGGGGTAAGCAATTTGAATCTCAAGGTGATCCTCAGGGATTTGGCTCGGTAGCTGTCAGAAAACAGTTTTAATCGGCTGGTATTTATTTTGCCAATTCCGTGATATAACTCAGTAAACTGGCTGTCTCGTGTACGGTGAAGCCATTCATAAGGCCAGCTGGCATAAGTGAATTCGGCATGGTGTTACGTGAGGCAATGTCTGACTTTTTAAAAGTGGTTTTTTTGCTAGTAATATCTCTAATTGTTACTGTTTCACCTGCTTCGTCGGTGACAAAACCCATGTGAACCGAACCGTTTTTCAGGTTGATTAGATTCGTCTTAAACCCCTGAGCAATTGATTTGTCAGGTATGATGATTGCCTCGGCAAGGTCTTTGGCTTGGAGGATATTGGCAATGGATCCAAGGTAAGGCCCCTTTGGTGGCTCATCTGCACTCACGGTGTGGCAGGCGTTGCATGTAGCACGTGCAAAGACGGCTTCACCGAGGACACTATTGGGCTGTTTGTAGTTGAGGATTTGTGACACCGCTTCCTCGGGGCTGAGGGTGGCAATCTTTGGCGTGGTGTCAGCTCCCGGAGGCTGAATGCCGAGGCGTTGGGCCGCTCCCTGCGCACGACGTTTGAGGCCTTCATCGGTGGAGCTGAGCATCAAGCTGATATGGTCGTTCAAGTAAGGAATCTTGGTCCAGAAGGCGGCTTCCATCAGGCTGTGTTGTTGAGCGGCTCCCTTTGACCAGTTGGCGTCGATGGTTTTGCGGCTTATTTCGCGAGCTTCGACACCAATGTTTTTGCCACCTGCTAGCTGAAGTAGTGCTTGGGCTGCCCAACGTCCTTTGGCAGTGCCGGGGTCTTGTTCGAAGATTTCAATATAGCGGTTTACATGATTTTCGAGCTTCGGGTCGGCAAGAACAAGGGCACGCACATCGTCACGGATTTTACTCGCTTGGTTGTCATTGATCAGAGCTTCGAGTGAGCTCAGCATGGCCTCAATGGCTTCCGGGTGGTTGAGGGTCAACAAGATTTTGATGGCCGTTTGATGTGTTTGCGCGGGGTTGTCGGCATTTTTTGCGGCTTGAAGCACAAGAGGGATGGCTTCGGAAGGGATGTTTTCTTTGCTCGCAAGCTGGGCCAGGAGTGTGGGCAGCAGCGAGGCATCACTCTTTGCCAGAATGATGATCTGCTGCAAGCCGCGGTCGTTCTGGATGCGGTTCTTGCCGAGTAGGGAGACCAATGCCGAGTTTTCCTCTTTGGAGGTTGTAGGGTTTTCGAGGAGCTCATTGAGGCTGTTGAGAATGCGCTCGGACTGCTCCCATGTGGCCGGTTGGTAGTAGGGGCCACGGGTATCGGGGCGGGTACTCCATGAGTCACCCTTCCACTCGCCTTCACGCTGGTAGAGACGGGTGAGGGTGGCGAGGATGGTATGGCGTTTACTCTGGTTGGTCTGACTACTGAGTTTGGCCAGCAGAGCGTCCACGACTTCCTTCTTGTGCATGCGCATCAGTGCTCGGGAGGCACCTGTGCGTGTGCTTGGGTCATCGGAGTCAAGCTTGGCGAGTGCAGCCTCGTGCGTCCCGAGTTTGGCGAGGGCGCGGAAAGCAGTATGGGCGATGAGCGGGTCCTTGCTGGAGAGGTGTGCGGCGATGTTCTCGGCAAGTTCGCTTTTGCCCTGGAAAGTGGCGGCGATGATCGCCTCAAGAATGGCACGAGGCTGGTAGGCTTGCAGTTGACTCTTCAGGTAGCTTGCTGGCGTTGGCCCCGGTGTGCCTGTGGTGCGGGTATCAATGGCGAGGTCACCAAGAGCGCGGGTGACAAAGGGCATGATGGGATCATCGGCTGGGCTAGAACTAAAAGCAGTGAGAATGATATCGAGCACACTTTTGCTGTACTGGCTGTCCACGCCTCGTTGGGTGATGGCATAAAGGGCGAGGATGCGTTTACCGAGATTCAGCGAGCTGTCCTGAGCAGCCTGCAACAAAGCCTTGTTGGTTTCATCGTTTGCAGGGCGGCGCAGAAGCATGCGCTGGGCGGTGAGTGAGCGCACATGGCTGGGAGAGCTGCGGATCAATTCCACGAGCTGATGATCGCTAAGTTTAGCAAAGTCAGGTAAGGGGGTCGGCTGGTAGCCCGTGGGGCTAACGCGTGCAATGTAGCCATGCTCAGGACCTTTCCAACTAAAACTGGCAGAGCCCTTCCAGGAAGATTGGTAAATGTTACTCATGCCGTCGACATCAGCATCGGTAGGGCGGGTCATTTTGATAAGTATTTCCGGCTTGGAGCTTTCCTTGAAGGTAGCTCCGTTGGGCTCAAGGATGTGGCGGTAGGAGCCTTGGCGACCCCAGTCGAGGGTGTAGGGGTGGCAGTTCCATGCCTCAGGGATTCCTGGTTCAGCGAGGTAAAAGGCACCGACACCGGAGCCACCACCGTAGTCAGCAAGCGGGGCGACGGTCTCGTCAGCAAAGTTCATGTAAAGTCTTGGATAACCGTGGTCCTCAAGGCCAGAGAGGTGGTGTAGGCGGACATTCCAACCGCCACCATCGTTGGTGTTGTCCCGGGCGAACATGTTCAGAGTAGGAGTGATGGCAATGCCGTAAGTGTTGCGGGTGCCGTCTGAGAAAGTTTCCATGCCGGTTCCATCCGGGCGGAAGCGGACCACGCCACCACCACGCATTTGCAGGCTGCGGCCGTCTGTACCGGTGGCCTTCATAAAGCCGAAGTCGCCGACCGCGATGTAGATCCAGCCATCGGGACCCATTTCAAGACCATTGGTGGTGTGGTCGGCAGGCCGGTCTTTGTAACCAAAAGCGATGTCAGAAATGAGCCGTTCGTTGGACTCGGAAATGCCATCACCATCCTTATCGTGGAATACGGTAATGTGCGGCGGGTGCAGCAGATAGAGGCGGTCGTGATCCCAGAGCAGGCCACGAGGAGAGTCGATATCTTTGATGAATTCAGTCACATCATCGGCACGACCATCACTGTCGGTGTCGCGCAGGCGTAACACGCGCCCACGTCCTGGCTGGCGACCAACCGAGCCGTTGCCATCCGAGGAAACATAGAGATCACCATTCGGGGCGGCGGCTACATAAGTCGGGTAGTTAGCCATCTGCCAAGGGGCAAAAAGGCTTGCGGTGAAGCCATCTGGCACACTGACGTCCTTGAGAAGCTCAGCTTCCTCGGCGTCACTTAGACGATGCGGGTGCGGCGTGTAGTTGCCGGAGTTTTTGTAGTCCGCCGGGGCTGCAGCTTGTTTTTTCTTCGGGCGTGGGAAGAGTGGAAGCTTTTTCCCGTCTGCCCCATAGAGACGGATTTCCCACAGGCTTGGCCAGAGATTGTTTTGCTGGGCGAGGATGTTGAGCTTTAGGAAACGAACATTGGTGGCGGTGAACTTGTCTCGGCGGGTGCCTGCCGTGGTGTTTTTGGAAGCGTCAAATGCCTTGTTCCAAGTTTTACCGTCCGCTGAAGTCGCGATGTTATATTGCATCCACTGGTTGCGTATTTCCCACTCGATTTCAGCGCCGCTAATAGTGACCGGTTTCTCGAGGGTGAGTTGGAGCCAGGTGGGTTTTTGGCCCGAGCTGGCGCACCAGCGGGTTTTAGGGTCGCCATCGACTGCGTGCCAAGTGTGGTTGCCGGCACCCGTCTGGGTTGACTGGGCAGAAACTTTAACAAAGGCGGCTTTTGCGGGTGGGATGCCTAGACCTTGACCCAATGCTTTGTTAGAGGGCTTGCTATTTACTACTTTTTTTTTACCGGCTTAGCAGGAATTTCGGTAATAGTGTTATTACCGGTGTAGGCCGTCATGTAAGCAGGCTGATCAATTTTACCACATGCCCAAAGAGTTCCACGAGTGATGAGGTTGAGGTATTCTTCGCTCTGCACGACTTCATTGTAGTGTCCCATGGAAGTGGAGAAAGATGGAGCGCCGTATTCGGTATTGACCCATGCTACAATGGCGGAATCGACAACGTCTTTGTCGCCTTTCTTGTAGGTTTGGGTTCCCATCGCCAGAGGATGGGCACCATGGACTTCTGCATTATTGTAGAGCTCCTCCTTACCGGTGACCCATCCTTTCATGCCCTTGGTAATTGGGTGTTCTTGGTCAACAATTTCAACGGTAAGCGGCACGTGAGGTCCGTGGCGGGTAGACAGAAGACCGATGTGCTGGGCCCACTCCTTGACACGGAATGAGTGCATGGCGCAGTGAAGTTGGACAGCTGGCACGGTTTTGTGGGTATTGAGAATGTTGGCGATGACTTCGGGGTCTTTGTTGCCGGCGGCGCACTCATCGTGGATGACCACGTCATAACCTTTTGCCCAATCAGGGTTTTTGTAGAAATCAAAGGGTGGGTTGACTGACTTGTCCGGTGTCCAGATGACATCGACCCGTATGTTAGCGCGACTTTGTAGACCGTCAGAGATGATTTTATGCTGTTGCCCATAATCATGGCAGCAACCACCAGCAATTAACAGAGCCTTGAGTGGTTTGGCTGGTTCAGCGGCTTCTGCGCCAGCAATGGCAGCACTTGCAAGGATAGCGATGCTGGAAAAAGTGAGGACTAGTGAGCTACGAAAGAACATATCGTTTAAATGGATTAGGTTTTGGGAGAATAAAGAGTTAAAAATACTTACACCATCAAAGGAATATTACAATTTTTTTGCAAGTTGCAGACTTTGAATTCCGATGGATAGCTTAACGATAGGGCCTGCATTGTCTACCCCCCGTTTGGGTGGTTTGAACTAGAGTCTTATCTAAGAAAATTTTCGCACTTGCTTCTTCCTAATTCATTTCTAATTCTTCGAAACGTGAGTCAAATTCATGTCATCTATGGGTCCGATGAGGGTAATGTGGCTGAGGCGGCACTAGCTCTTTACAATAAACTCAAGCCAGAAGGTGGGGACGATTTTTCTCAAGAAACCATTGATGGTGTCGTGGCCAATGCTGAGGATGCCTATATAGCATGTGGCAAAGCGGTTGAGGCTCTGCAAACGTTACCATTTTTTGGAGGGGGTAAAACAGTATGGCTAAAAAATGCCAATTTCCTTGGTAGTGATCGCACCAGTGAGGCTGAACGTGCTAAAGAAGGCACTGAGGCACTTATGGCGTGTATTGATCAAGGCTTACCCGAAGACGTTCATTTTTTAATAAGCAGTACGGCAATTCATAAGGGAAGGCGTTTATACAAGTTTTTAAACAAGGTCGCTAACATTGAAGTATTTGATAAGCCGGATATAGGTCGTGATGGCTGGCAGCAGGAAATGATTCCCATTGTTAAGAATAAAGCTGCGGGTTTAGGGTTGAGTTTTACAGGGCATGCATTGGATCTCTTTATTACCCTAGTAGGTGTAGATACACGCCAAATTCTTAGTGAATTAGATAAGCTCGATGTCTATCTGGCAGAACGCCGTGATATCAGTGAGGACGATGTTCGAATGCTTGTGCCTCTTAGTCACGCAGGTGTTGTTTTTGAAATTGGCAATGCCTTACAGCGTAAAAATGCAGGGCGCGCATTTGAACTCGTTGATCAACAACTTGCTCGTAAGGAGAGTGCAGTCGGTATTCTTAGAGCTTCGATTATTCCCACCGTGCGTAACTTGTTCATGTCTGCGGTAGTTAGTCAGGGTCGTAATGTGTCGAGTAATAATTACCGCCAATACGCAAGCGCCCTCGATGCTTTACCTGCGAATGAAAGAGCGTGGTTACCACAGAAAAAGGCAGGTGGAGTGAATGCTTATCCAATGTTTTTAGCAAGCCAGAGTGCGAAGTCATTTGGTGTCGAAAAATTGGCAGATGCGATGAAGGCTTGCCTTGATGCCGATAAAGCCCTGGTAACCTCAGGGCTCGATCATCGTACCGTTTTACATCGCTTGATTGCTACGGTGTGCACCTCTTAACGCTGATGAAGATTTTTTTTGTTGCTTCAATCACTGGCGTTGCAGCGGGTTTGCTGGGTGCGCTGTGTGGTGTGGGGGGTGGAATTGTAATGGTACCTGCGTTTGTGCTAGCTCTGGGTTTTGAGCAAAAAAAAGCGGTGGCTACTTCATTGGCAATTATTATCATTGTCTCTCTGGTTGCGACTCTAAACACTTCCCTACGTAAAGGTGAGGGTCTTATTGATTGGCGAGTAGTTGCAATGGCGGCTATAGCCGCCGCTCTGGCAGCATGGTTTGGAACAGATCTAATGCATAAACTAAGCAATCAGTATCTTACCCGAATTTTTGGTTTAGTGCTGTTAGTCTTTGGACTCAAAATGCTACTTAGCAAGTGAAGCTGCTACCTCAGTGTAATAGCTTATGTAACTCACTTGGCTCGTGAAATAGAAAGTTAGGATTCATTCCAACTAATGCCTCGGGAGAATTAAAACCCCATCCAACAGCAGCAACGGAGACACCTGCTTTTTTGGCTGCTTTAACGTCACGAATTTCATCACCGATATAGATGATTTCCTCTGGTTCAATAGAAAATGTTCTACAAATGGAGCGTAAGTGTTTAGCTTTACCGGTGAGTTTTGATGTTGATGAGACAAAGGAAAACACATCTAACATACCGTGATGCTCGAGGAATAGTTCGACGTTTTCTACTGAGTTGGATGTCAATATCCCACAATGATCACTTTGTTTACTCAGCGTTGGCAACACATCTGCGATACCTGGAATGAGCGGTAAGCGACTAATTCTTGATTTAAGCATGCTGGTCCCTTTGATGAGTAATTTAGGTACTAGTCTCTTTGGGACAGCTAAATGATCAAGGAAGTCACTAAGCTTCATGTGCCTCAAGTAATGAACCTCATCATCTTGAATAGGTCGAAGGTTATGTTCATCCGCCATGATGTTGTAGATACTCAAAGCTTCATCCAATGTATCAGCAATAGTGCCGTCGAAGTCAAAAATGAGAGAGCGATATTTCATGAGTGATAAGCAACTTGAAGACTATAGCTGAATTTTATGATTCTACGATGGAAAAAAATGAACGCTTCTGCCAAGGTAATATCTCAAGACTTATGAATAATAGCCGGCCGATATTTAGCCCCACTTTGATCACCTTCAGTACTATTTATATGTTGGTCGCAATTCTCGAAGCGGTGAGACAAGGCAACTTAGAATTTGTTTTCTATATCGTAGTCATGACTGTTCTCATTACGAGTCTGGCTATAGTACATAGGCGAGTGAACTTCTCAGCGGGCGTATTGTGGGGGATGAGTTTCTGGGGCCTACTCCACATGGCCGGCGGCTTAATCCACTTACCTGATACGATCACAGAAAATGGCTCGCAGCCGGTATTGTACTCATGGTGGATTATTCGCGATTGGATCAAGTATGACCAAATTGTGCACACCTATGGTTTTGGCATTACCACATGGGTTTGTTGGCAAATTCTGCGGTCCAATATCATAAAACAAACAGGACATAATCCCGAACCAAGCTATGGTCTATGTATATTGAGTGCTGCCGGCGGTATGGGTTTTGGAGCACTTAATGAAGTGGTGGAATTTATTGCCACCTTAACCATTCCTGAAACCAATGTTGGTGGGTACAATAATACTGGCTGGGACCTTGTATTCAATCTGATCGGCTGTGCATTGGCAGCGGTCCTTATCAGGCAGGCTCATAAGGTGAACACGTAAGGATTAGGATAGTATTGTCTCGAACTACCCACCTGATGTTGTGGCCTGCTATGAGGCATCCGTATTCACGTTGTTGATTATCTTGTTGGTATGCAGGTCGTGGATCAATAGCTAGGGATTTTTCGATCAGCCGCTTCGTGTTATTTTCTAACGTGTTAGTGATATTATCTGCCCATTTGACTTTGAGATAAGAGGGGGCTTTATGAGCAAAACCTCCTCTCGCATCTGGTAGTGAGTCTGCATAGGGGATGTAAGGTTTGATATCAATGATAGGGGTGGCATTAACGAGGTCCACACCTCTTAGGTGTAGAACAGGGCTGTTGCTACTATTCAATTCAATGCGATCGAGTCTGACACAAGACAAGCCAACTGGATTTGGTCGAAAAGGGGAGCGGGAAGCAAAAACGCCAGTTTTATCGTTACCGCCGAGACGAGGCGGTCGAACTGTCGGCTTCCAATGGTCACGGATCGCTTGGTGAAAAATAAAAATCAGCCAGAGGTGGGAGAAATTGTCCAACCCACGCACGCAGTCTACATTATTAAAGCTTGGCTCGAAGGTCAGTGTGCCCCACGCCTCATCCACAAGTCCAGGCTGCCGTGGAATACCGAATTTTTCTTCGTAACATGTATTCACATGGCCGATGATGTCGAACTGCATATCTAAGGGTAGTCTTCAATATTGGTGGCCAATGACCACAGAATATTGATTAAATAAACACATATGATGATGTTGGTAAACTCAAGAGAACATGAAATGCATTACGTCTAAATAAAAACGGGGTGAAGCCAGTTGCTCCACCCCGCATTGATGATTGGTCACAATTGCATTAACCAATTCTCATTAGCAATAAGAAAGTAGACTTAGCGGACTTCGCCTGGACCCCAATCAAAGCCAAATTGTAGCCAGATGCTGTCTTCGGTACCATGACCTTTGATATCATCGTGGTTGTATTGGAGACGAACTAAGCCAGTGAGGTCACTACCAAAATCAAATTTTTTGGTGAGGGATGGGGAGATACGAGTTCGTTCGGTGAGCTCAGGGTCAGAAACACCCTCTAGATAACCGTAGCGCAGGCCCGCTTCCCAATCTTGGCTAAACTCCCAGAGTAGAGCGGTATTGAAACCACTATCTTCGAATCCTCCCTCATCATTCTCAACATCACGCATGATCCACTCAGAGCGCCAGCGGAATTGCTGCCCGCCTGCCTCAAGACCATTCTCACGCCATGTGTAGGTGAAGTCAGCCCCATAGATATCAGTGGTCATACCAAAGCCGTTGTCTCCAGTTAGAAAACTACCGCCGGCTTGAAAACGATGGAAGTCGCTTGGACCAAATTCTGTCTGATAGCGAACGACGACAATGTTCTTTTCAGGGCGCGCCATCTCAGCTTCTTCGCTGTGACCGTGATCATCATCACCCCCCTCATCACCGCCATGTTCTTCCTCGTGCTCATGGGTGACGGCGGATCCTAATCCAACGCTAAGTGCATCATTCCAAGAGGTAGGAACTAGCCAAGTGAGTTCACCACCGTCATAGGCAAAACCATCTTCACCAAGAAACCTGACAGTTGTCATATTAGCATCAGCAAAGTCCCAAGCATGCAGGTGGCGTGCATTTTGATCGCCGAAGCGTGCGAGCATACGACCACCACGAAGTTCAAAACCTCCGGGGAGATTACTAAGCTTCAGGAAGCCCTCTTCAAATTCAGACTCAAAGTCTTCACCATCTCGCTTGTATGTGTTGACGGTGGCGAAGCCAGAAATGTAGTCGCCAATGTAAATATTGGTACCGATTTCGAAAGCCTGGAAGTTGAAGTTATCTTGAGAAGGATCGTGACCTCCAAGCTCAACTTCGTCATTAGGTAACGTCGTGCTGCCGTGAGCTAGGCGCAGGTGAAGCGTTGGCTCAAGACGCAGGATATTTTCATTTTCAGAAGACAATACTGGTGCATCACTATCTGATGTATCTGCTAAAGCAGTATGACTTAAAGTCGCAAGGGTAAGACCTGCGACCATGTGTTTAACGGATGTTCTGTTCATATTTTGTTATTTTTGTTAGGGTTGATTCTTACGAGATTGTTTGAATGGGCTGTAATTTGGGCTGCAGAAGTAGGCCAAGGCAAATAAGGCGCCCAAAACGAGCACGATGGCGGGGCCCGTGGGAATGTCAAAGGGGATGGAAATAATCACCGCTAACATGGCGCTGATGCAACCGACAAGACCACCACCCCAAAAAAGCCACTGAGTGTGATTGGTGAAAAGTGAGACAATGGCACCAGGAACTACAAGTAGACCTATTGATAATATAGGACCCACAGCCTGAAAGCTTGCCATCAGGGCAAATATCATCAGCCCATAGAGCAAGTAGTTCATCCAGCGTATGGAAACGCCTTGAACGGCAGCTACATTGGGCTCGAATAATGTTAAGAGTAGAGGGCGCATAAAAAGTGTGGCACTTAGCAGAGTGAAACATGCGATAGCAAAAAACACTTTTAGATCGTCATCACTGACAGAGAGGATACTGCCAAAGAGCCATTCTTCGAGGTCCTGAGAGGTGTGTACATATTGCAGAAGCACGACACCTAAGGCGAATGCTGTAGTGAAAAAAATGGCCAATGCTGTGCTCTGGGGAAGCCTTGTGTGACGTGTGATGGTAATGGATCCGAGCCCAACCAATAAGGATGCAACTAAAGCACCCATGAATGCACCGGCCTGTGTCAGCGCACCTGTGATGAGAACTACAATGACAATGCCAGGTAACATGGTGTGACACAGTGCACTCAAGGTTAGCGAGCTTCGCCTAAGCAGCACGAAGCCACTTACAAAACCATTAGTGAAGCCTATGAGCGCGGCCGCTACCAAAGCCCTGCGAAAAAAGGGCATATCTAGTATTTCGAGTAATTCAGACATCAGCCATGTTTCTAAAGGTGAGATTTAGGTTGTCTTCACTTAGTGTGCTTTGACATTCACCGCATGCAATGACTCGGCGGTTCAAAAGTAAGACGCGATCAAAAATATCAGCCAGCGTATTGACGTCGTGATGAGAAGCGATCACGAGTCGGTTTTCTTTGGCGAGTTTACGCAGCAGGCGAGTGAGATTGGCAGTGTGATCACGATCAAGCCCGGTAAAAGGCTCATCCAATAACAAAACATGAGCTTCCTGTGCTACAGCACGAGCAATGAAGGCGCGTTGTTTTTGGCCACCGGATAGCTCACTAATTTGGCGATTGGCAAGATTGCCATCCATCTCCATTAGGGTAAGTGCTCGTTCAACCGCAAGGTCATCTACTTCTCTGAATTTTTTCCATGGTCCGAGCTGTGAATAACGCCCCATTTCGACTACCCCACGTACAGTTATTGGGAAATTCCAATCTACTTCCTCATGTTGTGGCAAGTAAGCGAACTCTCCACCACGTGTTTGGACGCTATCCTCTCCAGACCAGCTGATGTAACCTTTCTTTTGTTTGATGAGTCCTGCTATGGTCTTAAGTAGGGTGCTCTTTCCTGCACCATTCGGCCCTACGAGTGCGAGGCTAGTACCGCAACATGTATGCAAATCTATATCCTTTAAAACTGTGTTGTCACGATAGGCTACTTCTAGATTTTTTATGATAAGCTCATGAGTCTGTCCATGAGTATGGCCGTGGTTACACTTACTCATGATGGTGATCTCCTGTGCTATAATCAAAGGTTTCGTTCAGGTTCTTGGATCTGCTAAAAAATGAAATACGTTTATTTTCACCATGAACAGGTGAGATGTAGATTTGCACGAAGTGGTGAGCGTCATCGATGCTGTCCTCTGCCCAAACGACATCCAACCAGTAGGTAGTAGCTTGGTGAGAGATTAATTTAACTGTATTATAGCAAGGGTTTTGTGTGGGGTTCGATATTGTAAATAATACCTTATCCTCTTGTCCGTTGTGAGAAGGTTGGGTGAGGGTGTATGAAGCTGGGGGCGAGGAGAAAACAAATTCAATTTCTGCTTCAGTGGAATCATGCTCGGTACTTTCAAGTGTTGTTGGCGCCACTTGGTAGACTGTATCCCTCATGCCAATGTAGCGTTTTCCGGCTACCCCTAAAGCGGCCAAGGTAACGAGTAAGAGGAGTGCTTGTAGGGGTGGAAGGCCTCGCATAGCAGGAAGGATAGCTTAAAGGTGGAAGTTTACGAAAGGAAGCTAGAGAGTCAGAGCTGTGACAATTTTGCTCACATTTTCACGCATCATTTTTTCGTAGTTGGGGGAACCATCGGCAACGAGTGTGCCGCCAATTTTCACCCCGGTTTCTTTGGCAATGATTTGCAGTGCTTTTGGATTTGCTCGCATCTCTGGAAAGATGGCTTTAACATTATATTTTCTGATCTCTCGAATGGCTGTTGCCTGATATTGGGCACTTGTTTTTTGATGAGCTGTAAGACCTTTAATAGGCAACGATCTAAAACCATATTCTTTACAGAAATATCCAAAAGCAGCATGGGCTGTACTCAAAATTCGATCTTTTCTAGGGATACGGCTAACTTCGCGTTTGATCCATTTATGGAGAGTTGCAAGGCGCTCTGAGTAGGCAGATGCATTAGCTTGATAGCTGGCAGCATGGGCTGGATCGGCGAGTGCGAATTCTTTAGCAATCACTCGTGCCGCTTTTTGCATGTTACTTACACGGTGCCACCAGTGAGGGTCTATATCTCCATAGGAATGATTAGGGCAACAAACAAATAGGCTGTCACGCCCACTGATTTTTTGGGACGAGATGGTTTTGCCCACTTCAATAACCTTGGCTTCTTTGCCTAGTGTACTCCTCAGTTTATCAAGGTAGTTTTCTAAATTTTTACCACTAGCTAGATACAACTGGGCTCCTTTTACCTTGAGTAATAATTGAGGAGTCGGTTGGAAGTCATGAGGGTTCGCATGAGGGTGAATCAACTGTATCACGTGAGCATGCTGACCTGCTACCTGTCTTGCAACATCGGTAATGAATGGGTGCAGACTTGCTACTTTCAGTTCAGCTTGCGCGTGGCTAAACGACAAGGCTCCCAATAGCCAAAGTATGTGAACAAGAATATATTTTTTCATGAGCGGGGAGGGGTGTTAACGCAAAACATATACTATTGCAAGTGTTTTGCGTTAAAAAGCAAAAAACAATCTTAGTTTGTGAATTGGCATTTTATTACGTTACTCTAAAAAGTGATTTGATGATTTCGCGTTTCGCCCCATCACCAACAGGTCCCCTTCATTTAGGTCATGCTTATGCGGCGTTGTTTGCTTACGAGTTGGCTATGGATCACGGTGGCCGGTTTTTGCTTCGATTTGAAGATATTGATGTTACCCGAGTGAGATCTCAATATTATCTCGCGATCGAACAAGACCTCGCTTGGCTGGGTATACATTGGGATGGAACACCTATTAGGCAAACGGACCGGCTATCGGCCTATGCGGAATCGCTCGATCAGTTAAAATCTCTAAATGTGGTATATCCTTGCTTCTGCACAAGGCGTGAAATCCAACATGAGCTAAAGTCCATGGTCCATGCGCCTCATGGCCACCATGGGGGTGAGGCTGTGTATCCCGGCACTTGCAAGAGCTTAACCTCCATGGAAAGGTCTGAGCGTATTGGTCAGGGTGACGCACATTGCTGGAGACTGGATGCTTCTAAAGCCTCAGATCTAACTGGTCCATTAGTCTTCGAGGACAAAATAAAAGGCTTAATTGATGTTAGCCCAAATTTATTAGGTGATGTGGTATTAGCGCGTAAAGATATCGCCACTTCCTATCACCTTGCTGTGGTAACAGATGATCATTTTCAGGAGGTTACCGATGTGACAAGAGGCGAGGACTTACTATCATCAACTCATGTGCACCGCATCCTGCAGTGCCTACTTCACATGGCAGTGCCTATTTACCATCACCACCAGCTTATTAGGGATGATACAGGAAGGCGCTTAGCAAAGCGTGACAAAGGGCTAAGTCTTGCAAGCTTGCGGGAGCAAGGCAGAGACAGTGAAGAAGTTTTAACAATGTTGAGCCACTCATTAGAGGCATCTCATTAGCGGTATAGAGCTATGCCTGTATCAATGCTCTTTCCTCACTAAGGTGTTAGTTTGATGTATGAGGTTTAAAAAACAAGATGCGTAAACTGTTGGCAACAACGACAATGGTAGATCCCTCATGTCCTAAAACCCCTACAGTAAGGGGGATCCAGCTCCCTAAAGCAGCCAGCCCAAGTAGGAGAACAACACCCAATGAGATGCTTAGGTTTTGCCGGATGATTCTGCGGCAGTATCGGCTTAGGTGATAGGCTTCAAGTAAGCTTTCCAGATTATCGTGCGTGAGCACCACATCAGCTTGCTCTAATACTGCGTCACTCCCTCGAAGGCCCATGCCAATTGAGACATCAGCAGCCGCAAGACTAGGTGCATCATTGATGCCATCGCCAGCCATAGCGACCTTGTCACCCTGATTACGCCAGTTCTGAATAAGTGCTACCTTATCTTCCGGATGTAGTCCATGGCGGAAATCAGAAAGGCCGACCTCGTCAGCAATAATTTGAGCGGATTCGGCTCGGTCACCAGTCAACATGGATGTTTTGATACCGCCTTGGTTGAGCTTGCTTATGAGTGCCTTCGCCTCAGGCCGCGGCGTATCTCTTAATAACAAACGTCCAGTTAATTCATTATAATGAACAATGACTTCAGTGAGTCCGGGAGCTGGTAGTGGCAGCGAATTAAGCCATTCGTTGGACGGTTCCTGATCTAAAATTAAATTTCGATGGCCAAGTATTATATGGCAGTTATCGATGGTCGCTTTGAGTCCCTTCCCTGGAATTGAGATAAAGTCTTTGACGTTTATTCGTGTGCCATTTCGTTTTCTGTGTTCCGTAAGTATGGCCCGCGATAGTGGGTGAGTTGAATTGAGAGATAATGAGGCTGCTAAATCAAGAATGCGTCGTTGTTTATCTGGGGTGTTGGCTTCGATCTCAATAAGCTCAAGTTCGCCCTTGGTGATAGTTCCTGTTTTATCCATGGCAAGGCGAGAAATATCGGCGAAATTTTCTACTGCTATACCACCTCTAAATAATACGCCACGTTTGGCTCCACTAGCTATGCCTGCTAGGATGGCACTGGGTATAGAAATGACAAGAGCACAAGGAGAGCAGACAACGAGCAAAGTCATAGCACGATAGAATGCAGATTTGTTATCTACATTGGATATAAATGCAGGTAGTTGCATGCCATAATGCCAAACTAGAAACATAACAAAAGAGAGTGTCAGAATTGCAATGGTATAGGCAGTTCCGAAACGGTCAGTAAAACGTTGGGATGGAGCCTTTGATTTCTGGGCTTCCTTGATAAGAGAGATAATACGCGTGTGAGCGCTGTCTCCTGCTACTTTTTCGACGGCAGCGTCTAATTTCCCCCATGTGTTGATTGTACCCCCATAAACATGATCACCAGGTTGTTTTTTCACTGGATTAGCTTCTCCTGTAATCGATGATTCATCGACCGAGCTTTCACCATCGATGATGATGCCGTCTGTTGGAAATTGCTCCCCCGGTAAGATGCGGATTTGATCACCCATTCGTAGTGCAGAAACAGCTACTTCTTGAGTCGTATTATCCTCATCTATGAGTAGGGCTTGCTTGGGAGCATCATTGAAGAGCGAACGAATTTCTCGCTCCGTACGTGCCATTGCCATGGCTTCTAATGCTCCGCTCAGTGAGAACAAAAATAAGAGTGCGGCACCTTCCCACCAGGCACCGATAAAAGCTGCTCCAACAGCAACACAGACCATCAAGAAATGAATATCTAAGCGTAATTTTCTGAGTTTATCTAATGTGTCTAGCGCAGCATCCCAGCCACCAGTCATGTATGCGATAAGATATAAGCCGAGAGTGACATTGGCCATATCAGCATACCGTTGGGTGATGATGCCTGCTAATGTGGCAAAGCCACAAAGTAAGGCGCTTCCAAGCAAAAGAGGCCAAGAATTTCCGTTATGATCATTGGTCATGGTTTAACACCCATGATAGCTGAGGTGGTATCAATAAGAAACAGTAAAAGCTATGAGATTTATTCTCAGTAATAGACTGTACTGAACTACTTATTCAGTCTGCTTGCGCGCGATAATAGTGAGTATTTGACTGTTATTATCGCACGGGATAGCAGTGCAAAAGTCACCAATGATGCGTTCCATGGAGAAGCCAGCTTGCTGGAGGAGAAGATCAATCTCACGCTGCCAGAACCATGTTAGTTGCTGACTGCTAACGCTTGTTTCTATGACATTTTCATTGGCGTCGATAATGTCGTAGCGGTGTTCCCTCTCTAAAGATTGGGCGAGACGTTTGATACGAAAGCGTGTATGGCAACGTGCTTTTTTTCCATTAGGCATGGCGACTTCTTGATCAAGAAACCACGTGCTTTCTTCAAGCTCACCGGTGATTTCTGCCCAAGGAATAAAAATAGTTAAATAAAGGCCTCCACCAGGATGGAGGTGTTGTTGAATATTTTTAAGGGTTTTCGATAGTTGATCACAGGGCACTAACTGTAGAGAAAAAGCAGGGATGGTAATCGCGTTATACAGGGAGCCCGTGGCAAAATCTTCCATGCTTGCCTGGTGCAACAGGGGCTGAAATGCCCGAGTGTTTTCGTGGCACAGCTGAAGCATATCTGTTGAATTGTCTAGCCCTTCTATGAGATAGCCTTTTTTTAGCAAGGGGGCAAGCAAGCGCCCAGAGCCACAACCTAACTCTAAAGCCGTTCCTGAGTATTCCTTTAGGAATGCTTCGACTAGGTCGAGTTCAGCACTCGGGCCTTCGGAGGCCCAGAATAAGTCATGCAGTTTGGCTTCGAGTTGATCGTACATCGATAATGAATAAATGTATTGCAGTGCAATACCGTTTAATTAAATGCCTACGCATCTTGCGTTTCGCTTAAGCATCCTGAGATCTGATCATTGCATAGAGAGTGGTTCCCGGAGACGGATTACGCATCTTATCATATGCAACTTCCAAACCTTTATCATTAGTTACTCTGAATAAAAGAATATGTTCTTCACCATACATTTCCTTAAAATCCTCCAAGCTAAATTGCTCGGTGATGGTAGTTTTTTTAATGACCGCTCCCTCAGCGACAAAACGCTCAAGCATTTTAAATTGAGGTCTCGATGGGAAACAGATGCGTCCGCGCATGTGAGATGCTACCGCTGTCTGGTGGTGGTCATCGTCATCGATAGGCGCAACCTGCCAAACGTTTTGGCTACCAAAGACATGGACAAAGTGATGTGCTGCTAGAGAATTCACTTCGTCATTGGGTGTGGTTGTGATGAGTTGTCCTAAGCCGGTCAACTCGAGTTCGTCTTCTACATATTCAGAGAGAATATTCGCACGCACGGCAGGTAGACCCTCGAGCTTGGCACGGGCAATATTGCTATAATTGGTATCGAGTAAAAGAACGTCATGTCCGTCATCTTTCAGCGCTTTGGCAATGAGTCGAACCCACTGGCCTGCACCGGCGAAGAGAATTCCACGTGGGTTTTCGGTCGCTAGACCCAAGCGCCGTGCAACGGGTGCAGAGAGAATGCCATAAAATGCCACCGTGCCAACGATGACAATGAAGACAAGCGGAACCATTTGGTGAGACAATTGCTCGATTTCTTGACCCATGCGACCCTCGTCGATGGCGTGCGCAAACTCTAATGAAAAAATTGCGGTAACAGCAGCGGCGACAATGCCACGTGGTGCCATTAGCGATAAGAAAATTTGTTCTTTAAGGGTAACCTGTCGAGAGAAGAGATTGGCGCCAAAAACCGTAAGTGGTCGAACCACGACTATGAGCAAAACGAGAAGACATATACCAGGAACGAGAGCTTCACGCAGAGCATCTAGGGCGACACGTCCTGATAACACAATGAAGAGGACGGAAATAATCAATACTCTGAGGTTTTCTTTGAATTCGAGGATGTGTTTTACCGAGACTGACTTCTGGTTAGCTAAGGCAATGCCCAATACTGTGCAGGTTAGTAGGCCAGATTCGGGCTGAATAGCGTTTGATACCGCAAATGCCGTGGCGGTCACGGCCAGTAGAAAAACGGAGTGAAGATAATCTGGTATTAGGTGAAACTTGAGCATTAGCTCGATGATTTTGGCGAGTACGAAGGCCAAGACTACGCCGATAAGCAATGTCAGACCGAGAGCACGAAGAATTTCATCCCGCGCAGCGTCAACATCACCTGCTATAGCGACCTGAAATACAAGAACAGCCAAGATAGCGCCAATGGGATCAATCACAATTCCCTCCCACTTGACAACATTGCCAATCTTTCGCGACGGCTTGATATGTCTGAGGAGTGGCGCAATGACAGTTGGTCCAGTAACAACAAGAATAGCGCCAAGAAGTGAGGCAATGCGCCAATCAAAGCCCAGTATATGTTTCATCGCGACATAACTCAGTACAAAGCTTATGACAACGCCCAGGGTACATAAGCGAATAACCGGAGTACCGCTTTCTTTTAGATCTGAAAATTTGAGAGTTAAGCCTCCTTCAAACAATATGATGGCAACACATAAGCCGACAGCAGAAAGCAGGACATTGTCACCAACCAGGTAATCATCAATGGTTGCGCCTGCAAACTGGCCTAAGCCGAAACCAAATGCGAGCAGCACGAGAATAGATGGGAGCTTACATTTCCATGCAAGCCATTGTGCGGCTATTCCAAGTGCCAGCACGAGAGTGAAGTAAGTGAGAGGAGTCATTGAGTTGTGACTGATTGAATAGTGAAAAACAGCCGATGACCATGTCAATTGCAGTCAATTTTATGAGTATGGGAGGCATTAAAAAAGATGCATGGCGACTTGACGAGAGAGGTTCTCTCTAGGAAGATATGTGAATCACTTCTCGTGTAGCTTGTCGTGACACCCTTACTGCTGCTACTTTTATTTTGATCCTCAACGCCGCGACGCACTGTGTACTCCAACGAAGACTATCTCCTTGAGCTGCTTACCGAGGCGGGATTAGTAACGAATGAAGAAATTGAGGGGGTAAGAAGTCAACTGGAAGACAGAGAAAGTATTGTTGAGCGCTTTATCAAAAGTCAGCATCTCACCGAAGAGCAGGTGGCTCGTGTTTCAGCACAGAGTGCCAGCATGCACTTCATTGATCTCGAGCACACGCCTATCGCACCTGATATCTTTGAGCAAATTCCCGATGATATCGCAAAAAGATTTCGAGCAGTACCCGTCTTTGACGATGGAGCCACGCTTACGGTAGCAGTTGCAGACCCACTCGATTTTGAAGTGCTAGACGGACTTCCACACATCATCAAACGAGAGATCAACCCTGTTTGTGCAACAGCATCCGCAATCGATTTAACGATTCGACAAAACTACGGAGGTGAGGTCATTGAGGAAGAGACAGAGTCAGAGTTTACTGTAGTGACTCAAGATGGGGCAGAGGATGCATCAGAAGATGATGCCCCCATCATCAGGCTGGTATCAACGATGTTACTTGAGGCATTTAAGCTGGGTGCAAGTGACATTCACATTGAGCCAATGGAGACGTCCCTGCGCTTACGTTATCGTATTGATGGTAAACTGATTGAAGCTGATAATCACCCCAAAAAGCTGCACCCAGCTATTGTTGCTCGGATCAAAGTCATGAGCGGCACCATGAGTATTGCAGAGAAACGCCTGCCGCAGGATGGGCGTATTCAAATACGCGTTGCCGGCAAGGAAGTTGATCTTCGTGTGTCATCGGTGCCGAGCAATCATGGCGAGAGTATTGTCATGCGGATTCTCGACAAAAGCGCGCTTATGCTCGGACTGCCCGAGCTTGGTTTTTTCTCTGATGATCAAGATGAGATCAATGATCTGATTCGCATGCCAGATGGTATTATTCTGGTGACTGGCCCAACCGGCTCAGGCAAGACAACCACCTTGTATGGCTGCCTTAATACGATCAACAAACCGGACCGTAAAATAATTACTGTCGAAGATCCGGTAGAATATGAGCTTCCTGGAATCAACCAAGTGATGGTGAAGACTGATATCGGCATGACTTTTGCCGCTGCACTTCGCGCGATGATGCGGCAAGCACCCAATGTGATTATGTTGGGTGAGATTCGTGATGAGGAAACAGCAGGTATTGCCATACAGGCAGCGCTGACAGGTCACCTTGTTTTTTCCACTTTGCACACCAACGATGCACCAGGTGCTGTAGCACGTCTGGTTGATATAGGGGTGAAACGATTTTTGATTGCGTCTGCCGTTCGAGCAATCATTGCTCAGCGGCTCGTCCGTAAGCTTTGTCCTAACTGCAAGCTGCCAGCTACTCTGACCGAGCGCGATATGAGGACTTTGAATCTCGATGTGCGTCAGGTGGCAGAAAGTAATATTATGGGGCCCAAAGGTTGCGAAATGTGCAGGAATTTGGGTTATCGTGGTCGCATGGGTATTTTTGAACTATTCAAAATCGATGATGAGGTGCGACATCTCATCAATGAAGATCTCACGTCACCACAGCTCAGGCGTAGAGCACGCGAATTAGGCATGCGGACACTCCGCGAAGATGGTATTCGTAAAGTATTAGCCGGCATTACAGCGCCAGAAGAAATTCTCCGAGTAACAACATCAGACAATGATTAAGTAATGATAGTATACTCAACTCCCTGCGATTTACTCTAAAACACGAACCATTTTTATGGACCACTCACAACTCATCGACATCTTTATGAACCGAGGCATGGTAGATCAGTACCTTGCCGACGATATCCTGATGGAGGTCGAGAATAGCGGTAAGGATGTCCCAGAGATCTTGACCGACTATGAGGTGATCCAGAAAGAGGAGGATGTCTGGCCTATTGTTGCAAATGAGCTGGGCGTCGGGATTATTAATGACCTCGCTCATTTTAATGCCCCTCCTGAGCTTTTGGCAATCATTCCCGGTGGCATGGCACGTCTGCACGGCGCCTTTCCTGTGAATATTGATAGTGAGGGCCTGACTGTTTGCTTGGTGGATCCGCTGAACCCGCAGGTGCTTGAGGATTTGCGTTTTGCTCTGGGTAAAGAGATCATTTTAGCTGTTGCCCCCAGTCACATTGTCGAGAAGAAAATCAATGAGGCATACGGAGGGGAGGGACAGGCGCTTGATGAGATACTGAGTCAGCTGCAGGCAGGTGCAGATGATGGAGGTGAAGGTGCCGGGCCGAATGCTGAGGCAGAGGCAAACTCAGCGCCGATTATCCGTTATGTTGATCTCGTGCTCTATCAAGCCATCAATGAGGGGGCATCAGATATTCATTTTGAGCCTTTCGAGCAGGATTTTAAGATACGTTATCGAGTAGACGGGGCACTCTACGAGATGGCGCCACCGCCACCACACCTTGCTTTGCCGATCATTTCTCGCCTTAAGGTAATGTCGAATATGAATATCGCTGAGAAGCGAATTCCGCAGGATGGCCGCATTGTAAAACATGTTGGCGACAAGCAGGTCGATATGCGTGTCTCCTCACTGCCTACTCAACACGGCGAGAGTATTGTGCTACGAGTATTGGATCGTAGCAACATCAACCTGAGCTTGGATATGCTCGGAATGCCCACGGCGATTTTTGATTACATTAATAAAACGGTGCGCAAACCGAACGGTATTTTTGTCTGTACAGGACCAACAGGGGCAGGCAAGACGACCACCCTTTATGCGGCGCTGAAAGAGATCAATACAATCGATTCGAAGTTACTGACCGCGGAAGATCCCGTCGAATATGATGTCGATGGCATCGTGCAGGTTCCAGTGTATGAGTCGATTGGTTTAACATTCTCCAGTATTTTGCGCGCCTTTCTTCGACAAGATCCTGATCGCATTCTGGTGGGCGAAATTCGCGATGTTGATACGGCTCAAATTGCGATTCAAGCATCTCTGACAGGTCACCTTGTTTTGAGTACCTTGCACACGAACGATGCTCCTGGTGCGGTGACACGTCTGATCGACATGGGCACGGAACCCTTTTTGGTGGCAGCCTCTCTCGAGGGTATTTTAGCTCAACGATTGCTGCGTACTATCTGTAAAGATTGTCGTGCATCTTATGAGCCTAATGAAGCTTTGTTAAATCAGCTCGGTGTTTCCTCCCACGAACTGGGTGATAAGGAGTTTTACACAGGAAGGGGATGTGATGTGTGCGACCAAACAGGCTACAAAGGGCGGCGAGGGCTCTTTGAGTTACTCGATATGTCCGACCCGATTAGAGAGCTTGTCACTGACCGTGCTCCCACCGTTGTGATCAAGCAAAAAGCCATCGAATTAGGTATGAATACCCTACGTGAAGATGGTTTGCGCAATATATACGAGGGAAACACCACGATTGAGGAAGTTCTCAAATACACTTAATGGATCTGACTGATAGCGGATCAGTGCTGTGATTTCTATTATTTTTCAGCCTCGCTACTGATGGATAGACATATCGTATAGCGAACTGAATGAATTTTAATATTTCCAAATGGATTCGTATCATGCAGAGTGGTTGGAGTCTCTTAATATAGCATAACGAATATGGCCAATTTTCTCTATCTAGCTCTCGACTCCAAAGGCGAGCAAACTACCGGAAGTGTTCAGGCAAGCAGTGAGTCTGATGCAATCCAGCAGTTACGATCTCAAGGGCTTTATCCGACCCAAGTTGTTCAGGAAGGCAAAGGAAGTCTCGCTGAAGGAGGAAGAGGTAAAACGAGAGGCAAGAAGAAGGTAAAAGCAAAAGCGGGAGGTAAGGTAAAAGCGGAGGTCTTAATGATCTTTACGCGTCAATTAGCGACACTGATTGAGGCTGGTCTTCCTCTACTTCGTGGCCTTAATACTCTTGAAAAACAAGAGCCTGACCCTGTCATGAAGGCAACGATTGGGGCGCTCTCAGATTCGGTTCAATCGGGAGCCACATTTTCAGAAAGCCTTGCCCAGCATCCTCAGATTTTCAATAAGCTTTTCGTCAACATGGTCAAGGCAGGTGAGCTCGGTGGTGTCATGGAGGTTGTATTAGTCCGACTTGCAGAATACGCGGAGAAAGCAGCGAAGCTGAAGAGCAAACTAACCACTGCCATGGTCTATCCATCGATCGTCCTTTTTATCGCGGTGGGCATTCTGATTTTCTTGCTGCTTGTGGTGGTGCCAAAGTTCAAGGAAATGATGGCCGAAGTTGGTGAGTTACCGCTTATTTCTGAGATTGTCTTCGGCGCCTCGGAGAACATGTTGGCACGACCTTATGTGTTGCCCAATGCTGTCTGGTTGTTCGTGGCGTTTGGAATTTTTCTGATGATTTTCAAGGCATGGGGATCGACCAAGAAGGGTCGCTTTGCGGTCGATACCATGAAGATGAAATTACCTGTCTTGGGTGATCTCACCAGCAAGAGCTCGATTTCGCGTTTCACCAGAACAATGGGAACCTTGGTTACTTCAGGTGTGCCAATTCTACAGGCTTTAACCATCACCAGAGACACAGCCGGCAATGTAGTAATCGCCAAAGCGATCGAGACCGTACATGATGGTGTTAAAGAAGGAGAGCCGATTGTAGCTCCTATGAAGGCATGTGGAATTTTCCCAGCGATGGTCATCAGCATGGTCGATGTTGGAGAAGAGACAGGTCAGTTACCTGAAATGCTTCTCAAGGTTGCCAACGTCTATGATGACGAAGTGGATGCCGCCGTGTCAGCATTGACTGCGGTGATCGAGCCGATAATGATCGTCTTCCTCGCAGCTATCGTGGGTGCCATCGTCATGGCCATTTTCCTTCCTCTGATTAAGATGATGCAGAGTGTGGATGGCTAACCGGAGCGTATTTACTGATAGCAAATAGCGCGGGCAAAAAACCTAAAACTCTATTTGTGCGCAGACAGCAACTGAGTTACAATAATAAGCAACTCATTATCAATTAGTAATGATGAAAACTAAGCGAAACCACAAAAATGCAGTGAGCTATGGCTTCACACTGATTGAGATTGTCTTGGCTACGGCGATCATCGCGGTGCTAGCTGGTCTGAGCTTTAGCGGTATTCGATACTATGACGAAAAGATGAAGTATTCCAAAACGGAGATACTGATCGCAAGTATTGAGAGTGCACTTGAGGAGTATAAAGCGGATAATGGGTCTTATCCACAAAGCAACGGCTCATCCAGACCAATTTTTGATGCACTCTATGGTGACGGCAGCAATGTTTATCTTGCTACTTTAAGCCCTGATATTGAGGGAAGACAACGTAACGTAAGCCCTAACGCTAATTATTTTGTGGTGGACGCTTGGGGCAATGCAATTATTTACAGGCACAACCCTCCTGATGGCAGAGCGACGGCAAACCCGACTCAGGATTACGATTTATGCTCACGAGGACCCGATGGGAAAGGTGATTTATACTCAACATCTGATGCGGAGAAAGCAGACGATATCAAAAATTGGTAGACCGTTTACCGACTGGCTTTATTTGCAGGCTCGTTAGTAATGCTGTTGGCACATATCAACTACGGGTGCCATCACTTCTCACTTCATTACCTCAGGTGCATTGATCTTTACATCCTATGGTCATGTCCCTAGGACCTGCTTCTACCCAATTTAATTTTATGTCAGAAGAATCTCTCCCATCGGATGCCTCTAATGAGCAGCCAAATAAAAAACCTGCTGCTAAGGCGGCTACAAAAGCTGCATCGAAGTCAGCCAAGCCTGCCAGTAAGGTATCAGATACCGCAGACACCACCTCCGATGCACAGCCAGATACCAAACCTGGACAACGCGCAGATATTAAGCGCAACGTAAGAGGTTCAAAAAGTGCGGCTAAAAAGTCTGCAAAAAATGATTCTACTGCTGAGCAAAATGCTGACAAAGGCACAGAAGACGTAGCGAACAAAGATAAGACTTCAAAAGACAACATAAACTCTCATTCCAAATCTAATCCCAGTAGCAACTCTGTTGCTAACACCAATGCCACCAGTAAACAAGGTCGCCGTGGCAGAGGCCGTCAGGGAAAGGCGCAAGCGGATGAAGCTAAGGTGAAGCTTGACGATAAAAAAGTAGCCAAGAGGGCGTGGAAAATTTTCCTCGGTGAAGTGGGTGAGGAAGGTCTTGCGTTGATCGCGGATAAAGATGCGCGTGAGCTTGCTCGTCGCAGTTTGCGAGTTGCGGAGATTTATTCCCGCGAAGAAGCCATCCTTTATAAAAATCCTTAATAAGTTCATGGTTCAACGGCTCGTTCAGGGCTCGGGCTGTTGACTTTGAAACGGTAAGCCTGTTGAGTGTTTATTCCCTCCAGGCGCTATCAACCTCTTCTTGCGTTAGTGCGCGGTAATTGCCGGGTTCAAGAGCTTGATCGAGCTGGATAGAGCCGATGCTAAGTCGATGTAGTGAAGTTACGCGATTGCCTACGGCGTGAAACATGCGCTTAATTTGATGATAGCGGCCTTCGTAAATAGTGACCCTCGCTGATTGGCGAGAGTGAATTTCTAAATCTGCAGGCTGAGTGGTGAGGTCTTCGTAGGCAAAGTAAATACCTTGCTGGAAATACTTGGCGGTCTTCTCATGAATGGGCTCGGCCGTAGTGACCTGATACACCTTGGCCACTTTTTCTTTAGGTTCGGTAAGGCGTCGCGACCACTTCCCATCGTTGGTCAGAAGGAGTAAGCCCGTGCTCGCGCGATCAAGTCGACCTGCAATATGCAGAGCATCACTCTGATCAATAAGCTCCATGACGGTTGGATGTTCATGATCGATGGTAGCACTGAGATAGCCTGCAGGTTTGTTAAGCATCAAGTAGATCGGTATTCGATGGTTTAGAATAATTTCATCGAGAGTAATTTTGCTGAAGTCTCCGACTTGTCGTTGCCCGTCACGTTCTTGTTCGTCATCAACATAGACTCTGCCCGCGGCAATTATGCGTCGCACCTCATATTTGCCATATGGGGTCTGATGATAAAGAAAGCGGGAAAGTTTCATTAGTTGCTAATGACTATTTATTCAATCCATTAGTAGCTTACCGTATTTGCATCTGGCAAAAGAAATATGATGCCGATAAAGATTGGATTGATCATCCGAAGGTTTTGGTTTGATATATATCAACTCGCATAATGCCAAAATACAGTAACCAATAACCTTAATGATGAAAAATATATCAATATTAACAGTTCTAGGGATCAGCGTAATTATAACTGCTTGCGCACCAACTGGCGTCAACAAGACATCCACAGGCATAAGCTCAGGTTCTGAGCGCGATGAGTCAATGGTATGGAGTAAGGTTCCAGAGACTACCAACATGGCAGGCGATATGCGCGAGGTTATGAAAGCCAAGGTATCAGATCGTGATGTGGTGGCTGTATTACAATGGCGTCCTTACAATGGCCGCCGAGATGCACTACAGACTATATGGTATGGTGACATGGGGTCACCGCCCCCCACCTATGTTGCTGATTCCTTGCTCATTTCTGTGAATGGCAGAGGCTTGATGGTACCAAGTGCACAAACACGTTACCTATGCTCCCAATGGATGAATAGTAATCCACGCCTTGGCTTGTATTTGAGGGGCTCAAATCTCTGCATTTATATCACCGTGGGGGATGGCTCAGATTCTTGGTGCGCGAGCTACATCGTAAATCCGGAAACGGGGGCGCTGGTGTCACACAATGTGGAACGGGCTCCGAAATTTCATCGGAAAACAAAACTGCACTAGTGGTGACACGTTGCCCAACAGAATTTGAACAGCGTGTCTATAAGGCCGTCCAAGGAATTCCTGCAGGTAAGGTCGTGACCTACACGATTTTGGCAGATCTCCTTAATTGCCGTTCAGCTCAAGCAATAGGACAAGCACTGAAGAGAAACCCATCTGCTCCGACCGTTCCATGTCACCGCGTGATATGAGCAGACTTAAATCTAGGTGGTTATTTTGGAGCAATAGAAGGCAAACGGCTGGAGCGTAAGCGAAGCTTGCTACGCACGGAAGGAGTAGAGTTTGACCAACAAGACCAGCTCATCGATAAGGGTAAGACCTGGCAAGCTCTACCAGTGGCAGATAGCCATGAATGTGGGACCTAGCGTAATCCAACCGCTGATCGGACGCGGTCGAGCACCTTGGTCGACTCAATCCGAGCTTTTTGAGCTCCTTTGGCAATGACTTCGTTTACATAGTCGAGGTTGTTTTCTAACTCTGCACGCTTTTGTCTGATAGGAGCAAAAAACTCCCAGTAGCTGTCAAAAACCCGTTGCTTGAAGTCACCGTAGCCGAAACCGCCTGCTTCATGGTCAGCAATCATTTGTTGCACAGCAGCTTCATCAGCAAATAGCTTGTAAAGAGCGATGACAGTAGAATCTTGGGTAGATTTGGGATCCTCTACTGGGGTGGAGTCAGTAACGATGCGCATGATCGATTTGCGGATCGCTTTTTTGCCGCCATCGAGAGGAATGGTGTTGTTGTAACTTTTCGACATTTTCTGCCCATCAAGACCTGGGACAACAGCAGTGTGATCTGCGATTTGTGCTTCTGGGATAGTAAGTGTATCCTCGCCGAAGCGGTCGTTGATCTTACCGGCGAGATCGCGCGTCATCTCCAAGTGCTGTTTTTGGTCTTTGCCAACTGGAACGAGCTCGGCGTCATAGAGCAGTATGTCGGCGGCCATAAGGGTCGGGTAAGCAAAGAGCGCATGGTTTGGAGAAATGCCCTTGGCGACTTTGTCTTTGTATGAGTGGGCGCGTTCTAGAAGGCCCATCGGACAGACGGTGGAGAGAATCCAGGCGAGCTCATTGACTTCGGGGATATCGGACTGCCTAAAAATAGTGGCTTTATCGGGATCGAGGCCGCAAGCAAGTAAGTCGATGGCGAGGTCTTGTATGTTACTTCGCAGGGTGTCGGCATCACTCATGCTGGTCATGGCGTGATAGTCAGCAATAAAGTAAAATGCTTCGCCTTTATCCTGCAATTCTACAGCAGGTTGCATGGCGCCGAAGTAGTTGCCGATATGAAGTTTACCGCTTGGCTGAATGCCGGTGAGGATGCGCATAAGATTTGGTTAGCCGTTTGGCGGCCATTGGTCAATGCCATTGAATTAGGTCTGGATACTGATTTACGAGCTTGCATCAGTATTTAAGATTGCTTAAACAAAGCTAGCTCAGATGCTCACTCCTCTTTTCCTCTTTTCCTGACGATACCCTTCCCCATGGATGAATTAGATTTTACAGCCGGTGATGACACCGACGACGCGACCCATGATCACCAAAACCTGGGTGGCATGTATGCTGACTACTTTCTCGATTATGCGAGTTACGTTATCATGGAGCGTGCCGTGCCACACCTTGCTGATGGATTGAAGCCGGTACAGCGCCGCATTCTACACTCGATGCGTGAGCTGGAAGATGGTCGTTACAATAAAGTGGCCAACGTGGTGGGTAACACCATGAAGTATCACCCACATGGCGATACTTCGATTGGCGATGCCATGGTCCAACTCGGCCAAAAGGAGCTGCTCATCGATACGCAAGGAAACTGGGGCAATGTGCTGACAGGCGATAAGGCGGCAGCTCCTCGATACATTGAGGCACGGCTAACCCCCTTTGCACTCGAAGTGGCATTCAATCCAAAAACCACCGAGTGGTCACGTAGTTATGATGGTCGTAATAAAGAGCCGGTCACCCTGCCTCTGAAGTTCCCGCTACTTCTTGCCCAAGGGGTAGAGGGTATTGCAGTTGGCCTTGCCTGTAAAATGCTACCCCACAACTTTATCGAACTTCTTGAGGCAAGTATCGAAGCCTTACGTAAAAAACCATTTGAGCTAGTACCTGATTTTGCAACTGGTGGCATTATGGATGCCAGTAATTACAATGACGGACTCCGCGGAGGTAAAATACGCGTTCGCGCTAAGGTCGAAATCGAAAAAAAACGCATCTTACGCATCACTGAGGTACCCTACGGAGTCACGACAGGCAGCCTGATGGACAATATTGTAGCGGCCAACGAGAAGGGGAAAATCAAGATTTCCAAGGTAGTCGATAATACCGCGGCCCATGCTGATATACTAGTTCACTTGCCGGCGGGCGCCGATCCAGAAGTGGCCCGCGACTCTCTCTACGCGTTCACTGATTGCGAAGTATCTATTTCACCAAATGCTTGTGTGATCCATGATGGCAAACCTCGCTTTATGGGGGTTAGCGAAATTCTCAAGCATAGTGCAAAGCAAACCAAGCAGCTACTGAAGATGGAGCTTGAGATTCGCCTAGGTGAACTGCAAGAGAAATGGCACTTCTCTTCATTGGAAAAAATCTTCATCGAAAATCGCATCTATCGAGACATCGAGGAGTGCGAGACATGGGAAGCGGTGATTGAGGCAATTGATAAAGGTCTGAGACCCTTCAAAAAAATACTCAAGCGTGAGGTGACCGAAGAAGATATCGTTCGCTTAACCGAGATCAAAATTAAGCGGATCTCAAAATTTGATAGCTTTAAAGCGGATGAGCTCATTAACAAGCTTGAAGAAGACATTGCAGAAGTGGAGAAGAATCTGCGTAATCTAACGAGATACGCAGTGGCCTATTATAAAAACCTCATCAAAAAATACGGGAAAGGCCGTGAGCGCAAAACATTGATTGATCAGTTTAATGTGGTTGATCGTGTTCAAGTTGTTGCGGCGACGGAGACTCTCTATGTGAATCGCAAGGATGGTTTTGCTGGCTGGGGCTTGAAGAAAGATGATGCGGTGGAGAAATGCTCTCGTATTGATGACGTGATTGCCTTTGATGGAGAGGGTAAGATGCGTGTTACCAAAGTCGCTGATAAGGCATTTGTTGGTAAGCGTATTCAGCACATATCGGTATTCCGTAAGGATGAAGAAAAAGTGTATTCGATGATCTACAGAGATGGCCGCCAAGGAGCAGTCTATGCTAAGCGCTTCAAAGTAGGTGGTGTGACTCGAGACAAAGAATATGATTTGACCAAAGGCACAAAAGGAACGCGCGTGCTGTATTTTGCAGTTCATGATAATGATGAACAGAGTGCGGAAAATACAGTGATTGTGCATCTCAAACCAGTGCCGCGCCTCCGTAGCCTGTCACGTTTGTTTAACTTTGGGGAGCTCGGCCTAAAGGGGCGCGCTGTAAAGGGAAACCTTGTTACCAAGCATGCTGTCGACCGTGTCGTACGGGCTCCTAAAGAGGGTGCGGACCTTGAATTAGAGTAAATAATTGGACAAAAAAGCTCATCAACCTTGACTGAAAAAAGTTGGGGCAGTATAGTGTTCATATGAACAAAACTATTCACCTTATACAATCTGCTCTCGCTCACTCAACAAACTACATGCAATCGCTTTTCAAGCGTGTTATGCATGGAGGCTCTGACCGCTACCGAGCACAAACCTGTCGGCCTCAGTGGCAGCAGCTGGAACTGCCCTTGTCTCGCACCTCTGTCAAACGGTGGAATCGCTAGTTCGTAGATGATAAGCCTGCTTATAGAATTTGTAAGGTAAAAGTGCGTAATCTTAAAGTGCCTAACATTCTAACAAAAATATATTGGACGACAAGCATCTGTTAGGCAAGTATTACTTTATGGCCGTCTCTATTAAGGTGTTTTTTCTATGCTGTTGTATATTAGCTATTGTTCACAGTCCTGATCTACGGGCTTCGGGAAAAGAATGGCTCGTCTATGACCGATCGAATTTGGTGGCGGATGAATATTACGATGGTGATAGCTTTGCGGCAAAACCACTGACTGGATATACTTATTTATTTCGGCTGTATGGTGTGGATTGTCCTGAAACGGATGTGCGATTTACGGAGCGCCTTACTGAACAGTCTAAAGATTTTCAAATAAACCAAGAAGAGCTGATCAAGTGGGGTGAAAAAGCGGCCGAGTTCACTCGTGATTTTTTGAGTAAACCCTTTCGAGTCTATACTCAAAAAATAAAAGCAGGCGGGGCTAGTGGGAAATCACGTTACTACGCCATTGTCATTAATGATGAAGGAGAGCGGCTTGATGAGGCGCTTATTAAGGCTGGTTTGGCAAGAGCGCATGGTATGGGTCCAGTATGGGATGAGCCGATGTGGGATGGTGATAAAGCAAAGTTCTCACGTCGCATGACATCACGCCGTTACTTGAGTGGTCTTCGCATGTTAGAGAAAAGGGCAAAACGATCCAGAGTTGGCATCTGGGGCAAATAGAGGGTGGAGGGGTTCTAGTATGGTGCCGGAGATAGCTACGGGCCCCATCGAGTAGAAAGAAGCGCACGTTTGTTGAAACACTAAACGGGTGTTTAGTTTTGCCATTTGATTTATTTACCTAACTATTGTTAAATATAAACAATGAAGACTTTAGGTCTCACTCTTACATTGTTTGCCTCAATTTGCCTTTGCTTATTGTTGAATGCTTGCTCATCGCAGTTAAGGGCTCAGGAGCGGTATCTGACTCATCGCTTTGATCATGGCAATACGGCATACATAAGCCCAAGTGGCAAGGCAGTGGCTCCACCGCGAGCACCCCGGCGTGTGAAGCGAATGATTGAGGCGGCCAATGCTTTAACAGATAAACCTTACATTTATGGCGGTGGCCACCGTAGCTTCTACGACAGAGGTTATGATTGTTCTGGTGCGGTATCCTATGTTCTTCATGCTGGTGGAAAATTGGATCGCCCCTTAGTGTCGCAAAACTTTTTTGATTACGGAAAAAAGGGCTATGGTGATTGGGTCACTATTTATGTGCGTAAAGGCCATGTATTCATGGTGATTGCCGGCCTTCGTTTTGATACAGGAGGCAGTTGGCAATCAACGGGTCCTCGTTGGAAACCTGAACGTCGCGGTGTAAAAGGCTACTATGTCCGACATCCGAGTAGGCTCTGATAGCAGAAATCATTCTTGATTATCAGCTCATTCTGCTTACTAGTTTTCGCCCAGCGCGCCACAGAGTGCAATGTAGAGGATTGATCAACACTTGAGCGCTGTCACTTCACCAAAATTTCCGCATTAGGCGGCTGGCCCATGCCCAAGGTATTTATCAAGACATACGGATGACAAATGAACGAACGCGACTCTGAGCAGGTTGCTCGGATGTTCGTGGAAGGTGGTTACACGGTCACACCGGAAGAAAAGGAGGCAGATGCCATCCTTGTCAATACATGTAGCGTAAGAGATCAGGCTGAACAAAAAGCACTCGGCAAGATGGGTATCATGGGTAGACACCGGATCCGCAAGCCGCACGTTGTCTATGGCTATATGGGTTGTATGGCACAGAGCCGAGGCAAAGAGTTATTTGAAAATATCCCGCATCTCGATGTGGTAGTCGGCACTCAGAAATACCATAAGGTTTTTGACTATGTAGATGGCATTCTCAAGAGACGCATGGAGATGCGTATGGATGATCCTTCACTCTCGCTTACGGGCGAAAGCGTGTGTGATACCGAGGAAGAGAAAGACAGCCAGAATACGATTCGTGATCACGTCACCCAGAAGGATCAGTCGACCGCCTTTGTTTCCATTATGCAGGGGTGTAATATGCGTTGTTCATTTTGCATTGTTCCCGACACGCGCGGCAAAGAGCGTGGTCGCCCGATCGCTGATATTGTTGAAGAGTGTAAGGGTTTGGTTAAGAAGGGAGTGAAAGAGGTTACTTTATTGGGCCAGATCGTTAACCTTTATGGCCGCACTGAATTTGATAAAGTCGATGGCAAGTCACCCTTTGTGCAACTACTGGAAGCAGTGCATGATATTGATGGTTTGGAGCGGATTCGATTTACTTCTCCGCACCCGATAGGCTACCGCAAGGATCTTGTTGATGCCTTCACGTATCTGCCGAAATTGTGTAGCCATATTCACTTTCCAATGCAATCAGGCTCTGATCGTATTTTGAGGCAGATGCGCCGTCCATACAAGCATGCGAAGTTTGTCGAGATATGTGAAAACATGAAAGCTGCGCGCCCTGATCTTGCTATAACAACAGATATTATCGTGGGCTTTCCTGGCGAGACTGAAGAGGATTTTCAAGCTACTGTTGATACGGTAAAGCATCTTGAATTTGATAATGCTTTTGTGTTCCGCTATTCCAAAAGGCGGAATACTCCGGCGGCCGAAATGGACGGGCAGATCTCTGAGCGTGTCAAAGAAGAGCGTAACCAAGCATTGTTGGCAGTAGTGAATGAGCTTTCGGTGAGAAAGAATCAAGCGTTAGTGGGAACTCGCCAGCAGGTTCTGTGCACGGGGCCTTCCAAGACAAATAAGGAGCGCTTGATGGGGCGCACCTCACAGAATAAGATTGTGATTTTTGATGGTGATGCTGAGCGAATGACAGGGCATATTTTTGATGTGTTGATTGAAGATACGACAGGCTTTTCACTCTACGGTACAGCGGTGCTATCCTAGAAATAAACCTTTCCACGGGCGAGATTGCTCATAGTATTCAGCACAACCAAATTAGAGTCATGCACCCATACGAAAACATATCACTGGATACAGTAGGTTATATTCTGGCGATTTGGCTCATTGGCCTTCATTTTTGGATGCTGTTAAAACCAGCTGAGAGCAGGCGATTTTTGATC
>JBNABE010000001.1:0-44220 GCA_049631945.1 Akkermansiaceae bacterium | reverse complement strand
CGGTATACAACAAACAGGCCCGCACACTGTGCGGGCCTGTTGAATAGAGATTGATGTCTTTCTGGGCAATTAAGCAGGACTTTGGAGCTGGCGGTTAATTACAGATACGTGACGCACAAACTCGCGTGTCTCTCTCTGCCATTGTGCCATGGCTTGCTTCGACACCGTTACCTTTCCCGATATAGCTTCCTCCAGCTCGGAGTAGCTGTCGGTAAGACGTTGGGAAAAGTTGTGGAACACCTCCATGGCCTTCTCGCACAGGGCGGCTTCTGGTTCAATCGCTTTGAGTCGGTCTGCTTGACGGCATGCCTCACGCATCTCAGCGAGTAAGATCTTCTCGTCGGACACACGGCGTAGGTCACTAGTAAGACCGAGTTTAGAGAGCGTCCAAATCATCCACTTGGTGGGATCGAATTGCCACGGCTTCACACCATTACGGTAGTCGTGTTGAAAAGCGTGGTGGTAGTTGTGATAACCTTCTCCACATGTGAAAACAGCCATGATCGCTGAATCACGAGCAGAGTTCTCAGTATTATACGGCTGTTTGCCGATGGTGTGGCATAACGAATTGATAAAGAATGTGCAGTGTTGAACGACTACGACTCTGAGAATGCCAGCAAGAAGGAATCCGCCCAAGGCGTACTGCCAGGTGGGTTGAACCATGTAGGCAATCACTGCTGGGAGTACCAGGCCGACAAAAAACCCGATCCAGTGAACGTATTTGTGCTGCAGCATGACCATGCGGTCTTTAAGCAGATCATTGACGTTGTTTACTGGCTGCTCTGGCTTGAGCTTGAACATAAGCCAGCCGATGTGTGCCCACATGAAGCCCTTGGAAATGTCGTAGGGATCCTCATCGTGATCGACGTGTTTGTGATGCTTGCGGTGGTCGGCAGACCAATCTAGGCAAGAGTTCTCGAATGCGCAGGCGCCAAATAAAAGGGTGAAGAACTTCACCGGCCACTTGGCTTTGAAGGATAAGTGAGAAAAGAGGCGGTGATAACCGAGTGTAATGCTCATGGTCGTTGCCACTGCGTAGAAAAAGAACATTCCTCCCAAGAACCAGTCTATACCGAACTTGAATAGGTATATGGGAACGCCAATGATGGCAATGAGAGCAGTAGAGATCAGGAAGATGCTAGTGATCCAGTTAACGCGATTAAAAGGTATTTTTGGCATAATGACTTGGGGAGTAGCGGTTGTTTGTTCCGCAAATAGTAGAAAAGGAGTCTACGTGTTTAGTAAATAAGAAGTAACGAGAATATCGATATAGGTAAGGGCGGGCTTGCTTTGTTGGCAAAGGTTGAAAAACATCCCAAAAAGGATTGGCGGACACTACACGTCATAGCCGATAAAGTCAAGCTCGTGACATTTTTTGCTAGTTTGCCCTATTTAGCGTAATTACGGGTCATTATAACCGCTGCCATAAGGTTACCATGGATACACTCCACTGAAATTTTCTCGCCGTTTCTCTGATCAAGAAAGGTTCGTCTTTCTTCTTAACCAGCTTGAAAGAAGTCGAAAGTAGCTCTGATAGCCATGCAAAGGTGTCATTGCTTGGTTGATTCTCTGGTGGAGTGAATTCATTGAGCCAGGTACAGGGTGTTGCCAATACCAGATAACCACCTGTTGCAACCAGACTGGGTAAGCGCTTGAGTAATAGAGCTGGATCTGGCAGGCGACAGATGAGGTTTGCGGCATGAACGTAATCAAACTGGCCAAGGTCATCGGGTAGATTCATGGCGTCTGCACAAAGAAATTGTATGTTCTCAGGCTGGCTGTGTTTGGGAATACGAGCGACGGTAGTATGCCCTACTTGCCCGCTTTCTTTTATCCTGTAACTAATATTGCCATTGAGTCTCATTTCATTGGCGGCTTCGATAAAACTGGCGGAATAATCAATGCCAATGACTTGATCACATATTTTAGAGAGCTCAAATGATGACCGGCCGACTGCGCAGCCAATATCCAAGCCGCGTGATACCTGTTGATTCGGCAAATGACTGACTGTGCGACTTGGAAAGCCAATGGCGTCAGCAGGACCGAAGGGCCATGGCATGAGTTCCGCATCCGTGCCATAGTGCATGAGCAGGTATTCGCTGAGGGCTTGATCTGATTCGTAGAGATTTGGCATCTTTAGAGGCTTGTAAAACAATGCAGATGGAAGGCAAGCGGTAAGCACTTATTGCTGCGCTTATCTGCTATACTTCATCGATTTGAGAATAAGGCTGTCGGTATTAGAATCGATGACTTCAAGTTGTTCGATCACAACATTCCAGCATGGAATCGTGAGCTGCTCTTTATCGATTTGGTCTTGGTCACGGGGATACAAGTCTGGTGGCAATATGTCTTGAGCCAGGTGGAAACAAGCCCAAGCTCGCCATGTGCGTTGTTCTCTATTGGGGCCGCTCATACGGCTTGCAAGGTGTTGATAGTGACGAACGGGGTTTCCCATGAATCCCTTCTCATGCCGGCGGCTTAGAATCCAGACGATGGCTTGATAAGGTGGTGGCCACTGATTTTGAAGAGGGTGCGTTTTAGAAAGTTGAACCGCAAGTGCATGATTGAGCTGAAGCAGTGCTTGGGCAGGTTTTCCCTGTAGCCATAGTGATTGAGCGCAGGTGAGTGCACTCAAGTAGTATTTGCTTTGATCGCCGCAGTTGCGACTCGCACGAGAGTCTGACGGGCTCATTGGCTCATTGACATGAGGCAAGAAAGGGCAGGCTTCTCGGTTAGCGATGTGTTGACGAACAGGCATCACTAGTCATCGAGGCTGCGTGCATCAGCGTTTTGATCAGAGAAAAAGATGATCATCGGGCGGCAACATACTTCGCAATCATAATCAACTTCACATGGGCATTCCTCGAATGGAGGAAGGGCAACCTCAAAGGATTGAAAACACGCTGGGCAGGTAACGGAAGTTGTCTCCACGCGTTTAATTTGTTACCAAGACGCATGATCGTCAACCAGCTTCGTGACCAGATTCCATTTACTACTGCCGATGGCTCTACTATTCGTAGTATTTTGGATGCTACCAATGCCCCCGTGGAAAAACAGAGTCTCGCAGAGGCTAGTTTAGCTGAGGGTGGTGAAACGCAGCGCCACTACCATCAATTGAGTGAAGAGATTTATTTCATACTTGAGGGCAAGGCTACAATGGAAATTGACGGTGACAGATGTGATGTAGGACCGAATGATGCCATTCTGATCCCACGTAATGCATGGCATCAGGTCAAAGCACTTACCGACATTCGTTTTCTTTGCTGTTGTGCCCCTGTTTACTCACACGATGATACGTATTTTGAGTAAAACATACGGCAAAATCTCTCAATCTATATTATGGCAACCGAACAGCGTGACTGGAACCAAGATTATTCTGTAGGGCGGACTCCTTGGGATAAAGGAGCACCGTCGCCAGCTTTATTGGAAGTTCTTGATAGTGAAGAATTGCCAGCTGGTTCTGAAGTCTTAGTGCCTGGCTGTGGCTATGGGCACGATGTATCGGCAATAGCAAAAGCTGGCTGCATGGTGACGGGACTGGATATCTCAGAATTAGCACTGGCAGGGGCAAAGTCATTGAATAGTGCTGATGGGGCACGCTATGAACTGGGCGATTTTTTTGATTTAGCTCATGCGGAGGCTAAGCGCTACGATGTCATTTGGGAGCATACTTGCTTCTGTGCAATCACACCTGATCAGAGGGACAGATACGTTGATGCCGCACATCGCTTACTCAAGCCTGAGGGTATTCTGATTGGTGTGTTTTTTGCTTTTGCTCAACCCCCAGAAGATGTTGGACCACCCTATAAAACGAATATTGAGAGTATAGAAAGGCACTTTAAGAAATACTTTACCTTGGAGTGGGGCCGGTTGCCCCAAAACCATTTTCCAACGCGTGAGGGAGAGGAATGGTTGATGTGTTGGAGGCCGAATCAGTCACAAGCCTAATGGGGGCACGGTCATTCAGGGTTTGCGGAATACAGCAATGTGGCGGTCAACCGACTTATTGGGAGCGTCGGTAATAATACGAGAGTTCCGATTGCGCTCTGAGCAGATCAGCTCAGCCCCTAGTCCTTGAATGGCGTCCAAAGCCAAGCGGTGTTCGCGGTCGAAGTAAGAGGTGATGACAAGCAGCCCATCTTCATCAAGACGATGCAAAGCTTGATCGTAAATTTTTGTCCAGGTGGTGTCGCCATTCCAGAAATTTTGGTGGCGCATAAAGGCAATATCGAACTGATGATCCAGCTCTTTGAGTTGAGCGAGCTGGGACGCATCTTGAACATGAAAATCGGCAGTTGCCTTGTCTGAGACTTTGTCCCATCGCTCTTTTGCTTCTCCTATTTCACGTGTCCGGATATCAATGCCAGTAAGATGGATGGATTCGGCGCCACGCCCAAAGACGTCTGCCAGGACTTTGGTTTCGTCAGCGCGGCCACAAGCAAGATTAAGAACCTGCCTATTCTCAGATGAGTGGCCGATAATGTCAGCCCCCGATTTGCTCAAGGTCTCTTTGAGGAATTGTCTGAGTCGGATGAGATCCTGATCAGTATGAGCATGGGAAAAATTAGACATGTGGAGTGCTAAATATGTAAACGGCATATCTTGCGATGGCAACCATTAGCTAGTGATAATAGTTTTAAATAGCGAATGTAGGTAGGGTCATGCTGTCGATTTGGACAAAAATTTCGACGTCATGAAATTTAGGGCGAACAGAAGGCGTATTCTTTTATGGATGAAAGTTTATGTTAACCACTTCATACTGGCCTGTATCATAGCGGGTTTGTTCTTGCCTAGCTTGCGTGCGAAGGAAAAGTCTGAGACTCAGCAATCATGGATACAGCTCTTTAACGGTAAAAATCTTCATGGTTGGACGCCCAAGTTTGTAGGGCATGACTTGGGGGTTAATTATAAAAACACTTTTATTGTTAGAAATGGCGTGTTGATGGTTTGTTACGATAAGTACAAGGAGGGTTGGCATAACAATATGGGGCACTTATTTTATAAAGATGCATTTTCACATTATATCTTGAGAGTGGAATACAGGCTTGCAGGAGATCAAGTGCGAGATGCTCCCGAGTCCTTATTGTCGATGAGTAGTTTAATACTGCATGGTCAGAGCCCTGAGAGCATGGGCAAGCAGCAGCTTAAGCCTGTATCCTTGCAGGCACAGCTGTGTATTGGGCGAAAAAATATTTACGACGAGGGTGAGCAAGTAGCGGCCGACGCTTCAGTTACAGTCATTGATGCTAATGAACGACGTGGTAATCAGAATCAGGAGGGTCAATGGACCAGCATCGAGGTGGAGGTTCATGGCGGTGAGGTGATTCGTTACAAAACAGGGGGGCAGCTGATCGCGGAATATAAGAGGCCGACTCTAACGGAAATGGGTGCACATCACAGTGGAACAATAGCATTGCAAGCGAGTAGCTACCCGATTCAATTTCGTAAGATAGAGCTTAAGGTGCTTGGCCAATAAGGGTGTGATCAAGGCTTAGCCTCTTCGGATCTCTGAGCCTTTGAAGTGTACAGTGATGCGGAACACCTTCTTTTCGCGGCACTCGATTTTGCCTGTATTGAGATCAACACGATTAGGAATTTCCATCAGGTGGATGTCAACAGAAGCGAAGAAGCCACGCTCTGAAAACACATCTATGAGCATAGCAAGTGCCTTAGGCTTGGAAAGTAAGGAGTCCTCTGTGTTGACATGAGCTCTGCCAGAAATGGCGTGAGGCTTAATGATCGACATGATTTTTGTATCGATCATTTCTACGACGTCACGGAACAGTTCCGGATGCTCAAGATTGTAACGGTCCAGGCGATAGACTAAGTCACGGCGGGCGTGATTGGTGATATCGGCAGCCTCTGGTAATCCGCGTAATACGTCGTAGGTACGGGGATCAAGCTCAAGCGAGCTTTGGTACTCCAGTTCTTGCAAGATGTTGCTCTGCACGGCATCCAGTGGCAGCTGAGCATTGATGAAATGATAGTGAAAGATTTGCTTAAGCGAGAGCAGCGCATCGTAGGTTTGCTCTTTGAAGGTGCGGTAACGGTTACGCGCAAGATCCTCACTAGTGTCGGTTGGGCGCTCTTCCAAAATAATGCCGTTACCTGTGCGCTTGACCTCCTCGTTGTGAGCAATAATTTCACGACCACGTTTGAGTTGGCGCGCAATACTCTCAGCCTCATCAACGAAGAGCACCATGATGTGGTAAATCGGTTGTTTGAAGTGAACTTTAAGCGGGGTGTCTTCAAACTCTCGACGTAAGGTGACCATCTTATCGTAAAGCATCTTGATGCACTCCACCTGTACTGTTGTTCGGGGAAATCCATCGAGCACGACGCCTTCGCGATATTCGGGATCGAGCATTTTACGAAACAAGATATCAACGACCTCGCGATCTCCCACCATATGGCCCTCTGCTTTGAGCGCTTGCATTTCTGGAGTATCGAGTAAAGCGCTGACAACAATCGGGTCAGCAGCAATATCACGAACTTTGCAGATGTAGGCAGTGTTGGTGCCTTTACCGGAGCCGGGCGCCCCGCCGAGTAAAATAAGCTCTTTGGGGAAGCGCATTTTTTCCCGTCCGCGTTCGGCTTCTAGGGTTTCCCAGACAGAATTGAAGATGAGTTGTGCATCTTTAACTTCTAAATCAGGGCTTTTTTTGAGTGATGGTTCGGTATTACTCACGGCGATTGGGATAGTATAATTACCCAGAAAAGTCGAGTTTTTAGAGTATTAGCTTACATTTCGACGAGACCTATTGTGCCAAGGCCTGTTGGAGAACACGAGTGCCTTGCTCAGAGAATGTAATTTTACTCGTGGCTTGCTGACCTCGAGGGCTCATTTTGGCCCAAGTTTTACGAACAATACCAAGTAATTTTTCTGGCTCGGTATCAGCGATCAGTGCGTCAAATTGGTATTCCAGAAATACCAAGCAGAGGCCATCTTCCAAGGTTTGACAATCCTGATCTGTTTTTAAATTTTGCTTTAGGTTGAGCTTCTGCACGCGTTCAATAAGTTCTGTGTCGTATCCTACAGCCGCGAGGATGTTTGCTGATTGCTCTGCATGAAATTTCTTCAATAGGGTGCGCCACTTTAGGTAGCCTGCGCGTCCCATGGGTTGGGTCGAGCGCGGCATTTCCCAGCGTCTGATATGCTGGCAGCGTGCAGCCAGTCTCAGGGCGGTTGAGGCATCGGGGTCTAGGCTCAAAACCGCTTCGCTAAGACGCTTTGCAAAGACTAGCTCTTTAGGCTGAAGTCGTCCATTGACCTCAAGGGTATTGGGGTCTTCTGCATTGGCAGCATCAAATCTGCGATACGCATCTCGGAGCATAGTTTCGTTCATGGCTACAGCATGCCTTGTGAGAGCGTTGGCGGGCAATCCTGATCTGTGCCATCCGCTGATCTTGACACTTGGCATCGGCTCGGTCACTGATTCTTTTGGCAATGAATTCTGAACAGCTACTAGATATTCTGCACACTGATCCCGACTTTGTCGTGGTTAATAAGCTAAGCGGCATGCTTGCTGTGCCTGGGCGTGGTGCTGATAAGATAGACAGTGTTGCCCACCGTGTGAGGCGAATGTTTCCGAGCTGTATTGAGCAGCCAGCCGTGCACCGCCTCGATATGGACACTTCTGGTTTGATGGTTGTTGCACTCAGTGCGGAAGCGCATCGCAATTTATCGAGGCAATTTCACGAACGGCAAACCAAAAAGAAATACATCGCTTTATTGGATGGCGTGCTGCAGCATCAAAGTGGTGTGGTCGAGCTGCCCTTTCGTCTCGATGTTGATAATCGACCTATTCAAATCTACGATGAGCTACATGGCAAAATAGGTATTACGCATTGGCGTAAAATAGCTCTAGAGGGTCAAACAACACGGGTTGAGTTTACCCCGATTACTGGGCGAACACATCAGCTTCGTCTCCACGCCTATCATGAAAAAGGTCTCGGGATTCCGATTGTTGGTGACCCATTCTATGGGCGCGGAACAGGCTCAGGGCAATTGAAATTGCACGCCTGTGAACTCAGCTTTGCACACCCCGTGACGGGTGAAGAGTTGACCTTCAGTTCAACTCCTGAATTTTAGTGATAAGGTAATTGCGAAAGCTGCTATCAACATGATAGCACTCGCCCATAGGCAGGCGGCCAAACCGCCGTATATGAAAACAAGGCCAGAGAGTAAGGTGCCAACCAAGCGGCCCCAAGCATTTGCCATGTAGTAGAAACCTACATTGAGTGCCACTTGATCATCAGAGGTCAATGTGAGGATCATGTAAGAATGTATGGCCGAGTTCATTGCAAAAATAATGCCGAAGATGGCTAAGCCTACAAAGATCGAAGTGACAGGGTAAAATTCCAGTGTGATTGAGGTGCTAAGTATAGCCGTAGCGAGAGCGAGTAGACCTACCCAGCGTGCGGCGCTTTGCGCTAGATTTTTGTAACTGACTAAACGAGGTGCAGAGGCTTGCACGATACCATACCCAACTACCCAGGCGGCCATAAAAGTGCCAACTTGGTTGAAGCTCCAGCTGAGTTGAGACTTCAAGAATACAGGAAGAGCCACCACAAACCAAACATCACGTGAGGCAAACAAAAAGAAGCGTGCGGTTGAAAGTCGGTTGATTTCCGGTGACTTGGAGAAGAGTTGAGTAAACTTCACCTTTTTTTTGCTTTTGCCCATGTCTTGATCAAGGACGAACAAGGCGGCAAGCAGTATCAAGCCAAGGCAAGCGGCCATCAGCCAAAGTGAGCAAGCAAAGCCAAGCCATGTGAGCAATACACCACCTAATAAGAAGCCAATTCCTTTGAGGGCGTTTTTTGAGCCTGTCAGGATGGCAACCCATTTGAATAGAGCGCCATCACCCTCATTAACGAGCAGTTTCACTGCACTTTTGGAGCTCATCTTGGTAAGGTCTTTGGCAATGCCTGAGAGAGCCTGGGACGCCATCACATAACTAACAGACAAAGTCATGGCCCATGTAGGATTTACAAAAGAGAGCATCAGCAAGGCAAAGACTTGAATGGCAAGCCCAGTGTAAAGTGTCGCTCTTAAGCCTACTCTTGAACCAATCCAGCCGCCTAAAAAATTGGTGAGCACTCCGCAAAACTCATAGAGTAAAAAGAGAAAGGCTAAGTTCAGCGGTGAATAGCCAAGCTGGTGAAAGTGGAGTAAAACCAGCATGCGCAAAGCTCCATCCGTGAGGGTGAAGCCCCAATAGGAAGCCGTGACAACAGCATAACTTTTAGTATTCATGCAATCAGTCTGGCAAGCGCTAGCTTATGATAAAGATGTGGCGACCTTGGCGACTAATTCCATCATGCGGGTAGCGTAGCCTACCTCATTATCATACCAGACGAGTAGCTTGAGCTGAGTCCCATTTGTCACCATTGTTGATTGTGCATCAACGATTCCAGACCGGGTGTCATTGGTATAATCTGTCGAGACGAGTGGGCGTTCCTCATAGCCAAGAATTCCCTTCAGTGGACCTTCAGAGGCATCTTTGAGTAACGTATTCACCTCTGTTACGGTGGTAGGCTTTGGAAGTTCGAAGACGCAGTCAGTAAGCGAGGCGTTAAGTAGGGGTAGGCGGACAGCAATACCATCTAATTTACCTTTAAGCTCAGGATAGATCATTGTGATGGCGGTTGCAGACCCTGTTGATGTTGGAATGAGCGAGTTCAGACATGAGCGAGCACGCCTTAAATCTTTGTGCGGTGCGTCGACGACTACCTGAGTGTTGGTAACATCGTGCATAGTTGTTATCATGCCGTGTTTGATGCCCAAGTTCTCATGAATGACTTTCACTACAGGTGCGATGCAGTTTGTGGTACAGGATGCTGCCGTTAGCAAGTGGTGCTCATCTGACTGGTAGAGGTGGTCGTTACAACCCATTACGATATTGAGTGCGCCCTCTTTGACGGGGGCCGCAACAATGACCTTCTTCACTCCAGCATCAAAATAGGGCTGCAGTAATTCAGGAGTGCGATAGGCGCCGGTGGAATCAATGACGATATCAACTCCATTGAGGTTTATCTCTGCTGGCGTTTGGGCGTTGGTGTATGTAATGTGTTTGTTCTCTACCGTAATGCTTGATTGGTCGTGAGAGATTTGACGATCCCACCTGCCATGTACTGTATCAAATTCCAGTAAGTGGGCGCCGGTCTCGGCTGTTCCATGAAGTTCGTTGATGGACGTGATGTTGTATTCAGGATGCGTCCAGCCCGCGCGAAAGCCAAGGCGTCCGATGCGGCCAAATCCATTGATTGCTACATTCATAGTAAGTTGGTGGGTAAGCTGTTGGTGGGCTCGTCTCGCAAGTTGCAGAGCTCAGGTCGACCTTGGCAACAGTCGTCGGTCAGGAACGCCATGAGGTCACGAATGCCATCAATGTTTATTTTATAGGTGATGGAGCGTCCGTGGCGCTTGGAGGTGATCAATCCAGCTGTGCTCAACTCTTTGAGATGAAAGGAAAGCGTCGGCTTGGGTATACCCAGCTCGACCGATATATTGCCTGCAGCCAAACCCTCATCTCCCGAGATGACAAGTAGGCGGAATAGCTCGAGGCGTGATGTTTGCGATAGTGCAGATAAAGCATTTGATGCATCTTGTAATTCCATATTTATGGAAATAACAGGTGGGACTCAAAAGTCAAGATTCCGATCTGTGAACTTTTTGTCACTTTAAAAGACCATCATATATGCGCAAATATATGATGGTATTGGAAATATAAAACCGTGTGCTTTCTGTCGGCTAAAATACATTAATTAGCGGCATCGTCACCATTAGAGGGCTTGTTGATGACGATTTTGCCGTCCACCAGAGTTGATGTATTGACTGGTCTGAGCAGAGGGGCGTCTGCGCCGCTTAGGCCTGGGGCCTTGAGCTTCATGGGTTGAACTTCTCCGTTCGCGTCTGTGTTGCTTGGTTTGGCCTGTAAGACGGGCGGGGAGGCGGCTTCGTTGTTATCAGAGCTTTCCTCGCCAGTAGCAGGCGGAGTGAGGGGCGATGGAGAATTTTCAGGAGCTGTTTTAGCAGGGCTTGCCTCTGAAGATTTCAATGCCGAGGGTAGACTCGATGCATCAGACTCTTTTTCTCTCTGTGGGCTTGCTGTATCGTCGGGCGGGCTGGGTATGTGCAGCGTAGGAGCGGTAGGAGCGTCCGCTTTCGTGGGGATAGCAATGGTGTTAACCGTAAGTGGGACTGCGGGCTTGCCCTCAGGAGCAGGCCCCGTGTCGGGCAGAGTAGTTGCGGGATTAGTAGAGGGCTCTTGTTTTGCTGCTGGTGTAATGAGAGTTGGGGCCGCTGGTGCGGGAGCCTCAGTAGCTGCAGGATTGATGAGGGGCTTGGGTGGCTGAATTGGGTTTTCCTCTTGGGCTGGAGCGATATTGGGGCTCAAGGGTTTGGGTGATGCGAGGGGTTTGGGGGCCGCGAGGGGTTTGGGGGCCGCGAGGGGTTTGGGTGGAGCTAATGGTTTAGGCGGGGTTAATGATTTTGGCTGAGCCACCGGCTCGGCCACTACTGGTTGAGGAGCTGCTGGTAAAGCCTGCCCCGTGCTACCTCCTGTTGGCTGTGGCGACGCGGGCTGAGCTGCTCCCAGCTGAGAGTCGACGATGACATCCTTGGGGTTCACACGATCCATTGGTATGGTAACCGCGGGTGGTGGTGTTGACTGCACATTGAGCTGTGAAGCTTGAGAATACATAGTGTTGACCACTGTTTCTGCGGTAACTTCTGCTAAATTTGGTATTTTGATGGGTGTTGTGTGTCCTTGCATAGCCATTTTTAGTGACTCTGCTTCTTTGGCATCACGCTTCATCCATGGCAGTTCCGCGAGGTTGGGTTTATCTTTTTCAAAATCGCCCCAAATCTTTTCCTTATCATCCACCCACAGCAGGAAGTGCTCGAGGTCAGCATTGACTAGGCTGGTGTCATCAGCAAAGGCTGCGCCATAGAAGCGGGCGGCTTGCATGACCATGCCGTAATGCATGAGTGCATTCGCTATCGCCAAATTTTGCACGGCTTTTCCCTTATTAAGTTCCTGAATACTACTCAGCAGACGTATGGCTTTTTTGGGTGCTCCTTTGCCAAGCACTTTAATAGCGAAGCCTAGTTCAAGATCGATAGAGGGTATCTCAGGCGCGTCCCACACGATCGCGGCGGCTTCTTTGGTCTTGCCCTCGTTGTAGAGAATTTGAGCCAGCTTTTTTCTGCTGTCCCAATCATCTGGATTTGTTTCTACAAGTTCACGGAGATAGGATTCAGCTAGTTCTTGGGTGTCGGCTTGGTCTGACATAATAAAGGTTTTTGGCGATGGGTAACCATTTTACTATTGTTTTGCATGTGAGGTCTAGAACCTTTCATGCAAAAATTGCACATAAAGTAATACATAAGATGCACAATGTGAGTAGGCTGTGATGACCGCCATCAAGGCTCAGCGCTATGATGAGCTTGGGATAATTAGTCCGATTTTTCGGTCTCTGCGGGCACAAATTTTAATATCGTGCCATTAATGCAATAGCGCTTATCCGTCGGGGTGGGGAATCCTTCTCCGGTAAAGACATGGCCGAGGTGGGCATCGCAGACCGCGCAACGAACTTCAATTCGGGAGCCGTCTGGATCTATAATCGATTTAACGTTTTTTGCCTTAGATGGATCGTAGAATGACGGCCATCCACAGTGAGAATCAAATTTTTCATTTGATGAAAACAGTTCCGCATCACAGCCGATACAATAGTAAGTTCCTGCACCCTGCTTCTTGAAAGTCTGATACACTTCCCCATTGGGTCTCTCGGTGCCAGATTTACGAGCGATACGATATTGTTCGGCGGTGAGTTGCTCGCGCCATTCGGCATCCGTTTTTGTGACAGGTTTTTGCGGTTGTTCAGGTGCTTTATTTGCAGTTGCCATGGGTTGTTGTGTTTGAGCTTGGATTATCAAGGTGGCGCCAGCAATACCGGTGATAGCGATTAATAAAATACGTAGTGAACTTTTCATAGAGCGGTAGGACGTCCTGACATTTCTAGTATTCCTTCTGAGAGAGCATTTGTCAAATTGCGTAGTGTTATTGTGTTAGCTGCCAATGCCCAGAGGTAAAAAGATATTCATTAGCATGGTGAGAAAGAAGTTGGTGATGAGAATGGCCAGAGAAGAGTAGACCATCGCGCGTGTTGTTCCTCTACCAACTCCGACGGCACCCTGATTAGCCTTGAGGCCCTGATGGCAGGAGATTACAACAATTAAAATCCCGAAGACCGTGCCTTTGGTTAAGGCAATGTAAATATCGCCAAGCTCAGTGTGCATCATGGTGTGGTAACTCCACCAAGCCTCTGATACATCAAAGGCCTGAGTGCCTACTATCCATGCGGCGCCGATGCCGAGTGCGGCAGCTTCAGTGATAAGAAGCGGAACAGACACGAGCATGGCCAAAAAGCGAGGTGTCACCAAATAGTCAATAGGATTTACACTCATGGATCTGAGGGCATCGATTTGTTCTGTTACTTTCATGGTGCCTATTTCCGCTGCCATAGAGGCACCAACGCGACCAGAGAGCATGATGCCCGTGAGAACCGGGCCAAGTTCTCTGAGCATGCCGACACTGACGAGAGCTCCTCCCATTGACTCCATCTGTAATCCACTTAGCTGGAATAGCCCCTGGGCGGCAAGTACAGCACCTACAAAAGCACCAGTGATCAATACCACTGGTTGGGAATTGAAGCCGATTTCGACAATTTGGTCGAAAAATCGACGCCACCTTGGCTTCCCCCGCACCAGTGATTCGACAATATCAAATACAAGCCCGGCGAGTTGGCCGAGATAGTCGTTGAGCCACAATGCTGGACGCCCGATGAGCTGCAATAACATGGATTGAGTCTAGGGGTGAATCCTCTCCAGCAAAACATCAAAATGCATCAGCTTTCTGTAGACAAAAAAATACCCGTGTCACGCAAGTGACACGGGTTAGATTGTTTGAATTTAGGGTAGAATAGATCTACCGCATAATTCAGGTTAATACTTACAGGGACCCTTTGAGGCTGGAAGAACACTTGAAGCCAACAGTCTTGGAGGCTTTGATTTGCATTGCTTCACCGGTCTTAGGGTTGCGACCCTGACGGGCTGCACGCTTCTTGACTGCGAAAGTGCCAAATCCAATAAGTTGGACTTTTCCATCTTTCTTTACACCAGCAGCAATGCTGTCAAGGACAGCTGCAAGTGCATCTTCTGCGCAACGTTTAGTTGCATCATTCCCGAGGGATTTTTGAACGGCTTCGACGAGTTCGGATTTATTCATAACGCCCTTCTTATGAACTTCTCATTTGATTCTGTAAAGTTAAATAATTGCGAATTTTCCCTAGGGATTGCTTGACTTGAGCGGTGGTTGGGGTTGATCGCCATGTGCGGGGCTGAAATAAAAAAGCCTATTTTATGGGGTTGTCAGGCTGTTAGATTTTGTTAGACCGGTCATGGTGATCGATGATTCGTTGACGTGTAAGCTCTATCATGACAAAATACCCGTGATGAACACTGATCCTGGTCGTATGAGTATTGCTATTGAGCGTGCGGCCGCATCTGTGAGTTCGGTGGCCAAGGCGATGCCTCAGCCGAGCCAGATACAACAAGAGTTGGTAGATGCTCAGGCAGCTCAAAAAAGAGGTTATTTCTTGCCTGACGAGGATGAGCGACTGCGTGACATCTATGTGCGATACCTCACCTTACGTCAGACACTCATCGATGTTGTTGGCGAAATCCAAGAGGTCCTAGATGGCTTGAGTCGAACTGAGGACGATCAGCAGGCCGAGCAACATTGGGATATTAGGCTGCGCGCCTTTGTTGTTGGCTTTTTGGCGGCAGCAATGCTGATGCGGGCGGCTTCTTTTATTGTCGACCTAGCAGGCAGGCGATCGGTGGTCAGGAAAAAGCTCGATGAGCCCGAACCTCGCTACGGTATACCAGCGAAAAGTTTTGCACACATATATAAAAGTCTAAGCTCTCACCGAAGTATGTGGCGCTTCATGTCCGCTCTCAGATTTTATAAGCTGCATACTGAGGATATACTGGCATTGGCTAAAAATTCTGAAATGAAGGATTTAATAAATCTTTTAGATGAAGAGGTGAAATACGTGCAATGTAGCAAGCGCGGGCACATTGGCCGTAAATTACTGTACCGGCTTTTTTCTCTGAAACGTCGCCACGTATCCGCATACAAGAAGGTGATGTTCCAATTATTAAAGCTGAGTGGGCGAGTGGTCTCGGAAATGAAGCAGCCTTTTGTAAAGGCAACCGGCGAAGGTAAGCGAGTTCATGCTGATGTCTTAGGTGAGCTGAAACTTGTGTTACGTGCAGGCGACGTAGTGATCACACGCCATGATGATGCGATGAGTAATTTATTTCTCCCCGGCTATTGGCCCCATGCAGCATTATACATAGGTAATGCTCAGGAGCGTGATCAAATGGGTTTACGACTCCCTCAGTCTGTCGAGAAGACAATGGGAGAAATCCATTTTCTGGAAGCCAAAAAAGATGGGGTGTTATTCAGGCCGATCGAAGAGACGCTGCATGTAGATGCTTTCATGGTGCTGCGCCCACGGCTGAGCAGGGAATTGCTCATTGAGGCTTTGTCGCGTGGGTTGACACACGAAGGAAAGCTCTATGACTTTATGTTCGATTTTCGTGTGGCAGACCGCTTGGCATGCACAGAAGTCATTTACCGTAGTTATCACGGCATAGGGGGAAACGCTGATGGGGTTCGTTTCGAATTGAAGCGACATGCAGGGAGGCCCTGTATCTCGGCTGAAGACTTGATTGAGCAGGCGCTAGAGTCGCGCCGTTTTATAAAGGTGGCCGACTTTGGTGTTGATGCTGACGTGCTCAGAATTTTCTGATAAATAGCAGCATTGTATATGCTTGCGATGCAGTCACTTGTGCGCTTTTCCCATGAGATTGTGAAAAATTTCACAAATAGTCTTGCAGAGCAATGGCGAGCAAGATATGTCCCCCCCGCCCGGTTAAATAAAGACACCCTTTTTCCATTTCCATGGCTCAGCTATTCCCAGTGCGCATTTTTATTCCAGTCCTCCTTCTCTTACTGTCGGGGTCGGCCTTTGCGGCCGGTGGCCATCAATTGCCACTGTACCCTGAATCTCCATTTCCAAAGGGTTCTGGATTCTCTTGGATTTCAAACTCCATGATCATGGTATGGCTTGCAGCTGTTCTGATTGTTGTTTTTTGCCGCGCGGCCACCAAAAAAATGGCGCTCATCCCAAGCGGAGTGCAAAACTTTGCTGAGTGGTTGGTTGAGAGCCTCTACGATTTCTTTGGTAACATCCTTGGTGAGCACCTAGTTAAGAGGACTTTTTGGTTTTTCGGCGCTACATTCATGCTGATTCTCGTTGTCAACTACCTTGGACTTATTCCCGGAGTGGGCACAATGGGCGTCACCGACTCAGCTGGCCACTTCAAGGGCCTTCTGCGTGGTGGCAATGCTGACTTGAATATGACCGCAGCGATGTCAATTAGCTTCTTTTTACTGTGGCTCTTCTGGTCATTCACCGAGATCGGGGTGAAAAACTTCTTTGCGCACATTTTTGCCCCGCAAGGCACATTCACTGGCTTCATGAAGGTGGGCATGATCGTGATGTTTTTCCTTGTCGGTATTCTCGAGGTTGTATCCATTTTCATACGTCCAGTAGCCCTCAGCTTCCGTCTTTTTGGTAACATTTATGGTGGTGAGCAAACCCTTGAAGGTTTGATGGCTCTGGTGCCGGAGAAACTAGCTTTTCTGCCGGCTCTGCCGTTCTACTTTATGGAGCTTCTCGTCGGTCTGGTGCAAGCACTGGTATTCACACTGCTCTGTGCAGTATTCCTGAAACTCATGTGCAGCCATAGCGAGGAACACTAAACACTTTTGAAAGTCTGACCATAGGCAAACCGTGGGGGCTTTTTAAAACCAACAAACACAAAACCAACAAACTAATACAATGGCACTTAAAGCAATTGCAGTCGGACTCGCCGCACTCGGTGGCGGAATCGGAATCGGAATTCTCGGATCAAAGTCTGCTGAAGCCACAGGTCGTAACCCTGGCGCAGCAACTCCTATTCTGGTTATCTCCATCATTCTTGCAGCACTTATTGAGGGTCTCTTCATCCTCGCAGCATTCGCTGTCCAATACTAAGCAGTATCAGCGGATCTAATCCAAATTCTTATCAGGTGCCGTTTGGCGCTGTCGGCGGCACCTGATATCTACTTTCAATTAACTTTTTCTTACAATGATCTCCATTCTCGCAGCAGCCGGAACCGAAGCAGCCTCAGGCGGCTTCCTTGAGACCTTTGGCATAAACTGGCCGTTTTTCATCGCACAGCTTGTGAACTTCGTCATCGTGCTCTTTGTATTGAAAAAGTTCGCCTTCGGCCCTATTCAAGAAATGCTCGAGCAACGCCGCAAGCGCATCGCTGAGGGCGAGGACAAGCTGAAGCGCATCGAGCAACAGCTCGCAGACTCTGAGCAGCGCACTCAAGAGGCTATCGACAAGGCCAATGCCGACGCAGCTCGCCTGATTAGCGAGGCGAAAGAGAGCGCTGCATCACTCTCCGAGAAAAAGGCTCAAGAAGCCGTTGCCTCAGCCCAGCAAATTTTGGCCAAGGCCGAGGAAGCAGCTACAGCTGAGCGCAAGACGATGACAGCTGAGCTCAAGAAGGAGTTTGGCCGTCTAGTCACAGCGACAACAGCCAACGTCACTGGCAAAGTTCTTAACGAAGACGACCAGAAGCGCATCAACGAAGAAGCGCTCGCTAGTGTTGAGAGCTAGTTGATACCCCTTGCAGCACACCCATTTAACCGACAACTGATAACGTGAAAGTCTCCAAGGATGCAGCCAGTGCCGCCCGTCGGATCTATCGTCTCTGCGCACCAGAGGGTCGAGTCGACGAGGCTAAGATCCGCGCGGCATTCCAAAAAATCGCTGAAAGCAAACCTCGTGACTACCAGGCTATCCTGCACTCACTCATGAATCTTGTCAGGCTGGATGACAAAAGCCGCCAGGCGCTTGTCGAAAGTGCCACTGAACTTGATGCTGATAGCCGCAAGCGCATTGAGGGTAATCTGAATGAGCAATATGGTGGAGGCCTGTCTTTCACATACAACACAGACGCTAAGCTACTAGGCGGCGTCAAAATTCGCGTCGGTAACGACGTGTGGGATGGTAGTGTCCAATCCCGCCTTGAGCGTCTTGCCGACGCATTTTAATCAATCTTCATACCAAATATTTTTAACTTCAAACTAACACAGCTATGAGCAGTATCCTCCAGGAACTTGAAAAAGAAATCGCCAACGTTTCATCGTCGGTGCAAAAAAGCAACGTCGGCACAGTCCGCACAATTGGTGACGGTGTTGCCAAGGTCGAAGGCCTAAGTGACGTGGCACTCAACGAGATGATCGAATTCCCCGGCGGTCTCGTCGGACTAGCTCTTAACCTCGAAGAGGCAGAGGTCGGAGTTGTTCTGCTCGGAGACTCCCTTCACATTAAAGAAGGCGACGAGTGCAAAACAACTGGCAAGCTATTATCCGTTCCAGTTGGTGAGAACATGCTCGGTCGTGTTGTCGACAACCTTGGGCGTCCTCTCGACGGCAAGGGTGACATCGAAGCGGCAGACCAGTATCCTGTTGAGAAAATTGCACCTGGCATCATTAAACGTAAGTCTGTTTCGGTTCCTGTGCAGACAGGTATTATGTCGGTTGATGCCATGATTCCAATTGGTCGTGGCCAGCGTGAGCTCATCATTGGTGACCGCTCCACTGGTAAGACAACCATCGCGGTTGACACCATCATCGCTCAGGCTCAGCAGAACAAAGCTGCTGCTGAGGGTCGTCTTGAAGGTCACAAGCCACTCTACTGTATTTATGTTGCTGTTGGGCAAAAGCGCTCCAATATCGCTCGTACTGTTCAAACACTCGAAGCTGCTGGCGCTATGGAGAACACCTGCATTGTCGCGGCCTCTGCATCCGACTCTGCTGCTAACCAATATCTTGCACCCTACACTGGTTGCGCCATTGGTGAGTATCTCATGGATCAAGGTAAAGATGTTCTCATCGTCTTTGATGATCTTTCCAAGCACGCCGTTGCATACCGTCAAGTTTCTCTGATTCTTGGCCGTCCTTCCGGACGTGAAGCATTCCCTGGTGATGTTTTCTATCTACACTCAAGACTTCTTGAGCGTTCTGCACGTCTTTCTGAAGATGCAGGTGGTGGATCAATGACAGCTCTGCCCATCATTGAGACTCAAGCTGGTGATGTATCAGCTTACATTCCTACCAACGTGATTTCTATTACTGATGGTCAGATCTTCCTCGAGACGGACCTCTTCTACCAAGGTATTCGCCCGGCGATTTCGGTGGGTCTCTCAGTTTCTCGTGTTGGATCTGCCGCTCAGACCAAAGCGATCAAGAAAGTTTCTGGAACCACTAAGCTCGACCTCGCTCAGTTCCGTGAATTGCAGGCGTTTGCCGCTTTTGGATCCGATCTTGATGAGGCGACTCAAGGCAAGATTGACCGTGGTCAGCGTATTGTTGAGCTATTCAAGCAAAACCAATACAGTCCCAAGTCTCTAGAGATCGAGGTTGCTGTGCTCTGGTCGATGCAAAATGGTTACTTTGATGATGTCGAAGTCGACCGCGTCAAGGAATGCCAAGACGCTCTTGAAGAATATCTCGATAGCCGCAAGGCAGATCTACTTCAGCTGATCGCCAAAGAGAAAGCTCTCACTGACGATGTGACTGCTGGCCTCACCCAAGCGCTCACAGACTTCAAAGCCTCCTGGAAGTAATTTCCCGATTTAATCCGATCACTATCATTTGATATCTGACATTCGCCCACTGAGCTATGGCTAACCTTCGCGACATTCGCCGACGTATCAAGTCGGTCAAAAGCACCTCACAAATCACTAAAGCAATGCAACTTGTTGCAGCTGCTAAGATGAAAAAGGCGCAGGACCAAGCACTTGCTGGCCGCGATTACGCTGATGAGCTCAATAAGGTGTTGGCCAATCTCAAAGAGAATGTCGATGATGACGCGCATCCTCTGCTGCAAAGGCGTGAGGGTGGTAAAAAGCTGATGCTCGTCATCAGTACGGACAAGGGCCTCTGTGGTGGACTCAACACCAACCTTCTAAAGAAAGTTCGTGAGGAGTCTGATGAAAACACTGATTTTGTGACCGTCGGTCGCAAATTGCGCACAGCACTTGCTAAGAGCGGTGAAACATTGATCGCCGATTTTGAAATCACAGATCCGCTGCCATTTTCAGAGGCTCGCCCGATTGGTAAATTCCTTACCGAGAAGTTCCTCAGTGGTGAATACAGTAGCGTTCATGTTGCTTTCACAAACTTCGTTAGCACGCTGCGCCAAGACCCTTGGGTATCTCAGCTGCTTACCATTGAGGCTGACACCCTAGCTGAGAAACGTGCCTATGAAGGCGTGGGCAAAGATGCCATTCAAGAAACAGACAAGGAGGCAGCGCTTGCCAACGATTATATTTTTGAGCCAAGCCCAGAGGCTGTCCTCGACACATTGTTGCCTCTTTATGTGAACTTCCAGATCTATCAGATGTTGGTTGAGTCCCTCGCCTCTGAGCATTCTGCGCGTATGGTAGCGATGAAGTCAGCTACCGATAACGCCGAGCAAATGGTCAAGGACCTCACGCTCGAATACAATAAGGCTCGTCAAGCAGCCATTACCTCAGAGCTTCTTGAAATTACTACTGCCCAGAAAGCAATGGAATAATCGCAGGTCGATCATCACAGACTTACTCAAATATTTACAAACACTTCTAACTGAAAACCAAACACCATGTCCAATAAAGGAACCATCGTTCAAGTCATCGGCGCCGTTATCGACGCTGATTTCTCCAAGGCAGACAACCTGCCCGCCATCTATAACGCCCTCGAAGTTAGCTACAATCTCTACGGAGAAGACACTAAGCTCGTCCTCGAAGTTCAGCAGCACCTCGGTGACGGCTGGGTTCGTGCCGTTGCCATGAGCACCTCAGACGGTCTCAAGCGTGGTGTAGAAATCACTGATACAGGCGCACCTATTTCCGTTCCTGTTGGAGCCGGTATTCTTGGTCGTATTTTCAACGTTACTGGTGATGCGGTTGATGAGCGCGGTGACGTGCCACACGAGAAGAAGTATCCTATTCACCGTCCTGCACCCGATCTTGTAGATCAGGCAACATCTGCTGAAATTCTTGAGACAGGCATTAAAGTGATCGACCTTATTTGCCCATTCACTAAAGGTGGTAAAGTGGGTGCCTTCGGTGGTGCTGGTGTTGGTAAGACAGTTGTTATCATGGAGCTCATTAACAACATTGCTAAGGGGCACGGTGGTTACTCTGTGTTTGCTGGTGTGGGAGAGCGGACTCGTGAGGGTAATGACCTCTACGAGGAGATGTCAGAAGCTGGTGTTATCAACCAAGATGATTTGTCCCAGTCAAAAGTGGCTCTGGTATACGGCCAGATGAATGAGCCTCCAGGTGCTCGTCTTCGTGTGGCACTCTCAGCTCTCGCCATGGCTGAATATTTCCGTGATGAGGAAAACCAGGACGTGCTACTCTTCGTTGATAACGTGTTCCGTTTCTCACAAGCTGGTGCTGAGGTATCCGCCCTTCTTGGCCGGACTCCATCTGCTGTGGGTTATCAGCCAACTCTCTCAGAGGAAATGGCAAACCTTCAGGAGCGTATTACCTCCACTAAGAAAGGATCTATTACTTCTTTCCAGGCCGTTTACGTTCCTGCGGATGACTTGACTGACCCTGCTCCTGCTAACACCTTTGCTCACCTCGACTCTACTGTTGTGCTTGAGCGTTCACTTGCTGAGCTGGGTATTTACCCCGCTGTGGATCCACTTTCATCTGTATCCAATGCTCTCGCACCAGAGATCGTTGGTGAAGAGCATTACCGCGTAGCTCGTGGTGTTCAGAACGTGCTTCAGCGTTACAAGGACCTGCAGGACATTATCGCTATTCTCGGAATGGACGAGCTCTCTGATGAGGATAAGCTGATCGTATTCCGTGCACGTAAGATTCAACGTTTCCTATCTCAGCCGTTCCACGTTGCTGAGATTTTCACCGGCACCAAAGGTGAATACGTTTCTATCGAAGACACCGTGAAGGGCTTTGATGAGATTCTCCAAGGCAAGCACGACAAGGTCGCTGAATCCAACTTCTACATGAAGGGTGGACTTGACACTGTTGATCTCGGCTAGAGAGGTACCCTATCATCGCTAACCTTTAATTTATCATGTCGCTTCACCTCGAAATCGTCACTCCTGAGAAGAAAGTTTTCTCCGATACTGTGGAAGATGTATATCTCCCCGGTGAAGATGGTGAGATGGGTGTGCTTGAGATGCACGCAGCGCTGGTAACTTCTCTCCAAGCAGGGGAGCTACGCTACCGTAAGGATGGTGAGGTTTACGAGCTTGCTGTAGGCGGTGGTTTTGCGGAGGTTACCCAAGAAAAGGTCAGTGTTCTGACCGACACTGCCCTAGGAGAGGACGAGATCGATGAGGCAGCTGTAGAAGCTGCTATTAAGAGTGCTGAAGATGCTTTACACGGTTTGAAGCACGATGAGAACGCCGAGGAAATTGCTCACTTGCAAGCTATGATCGCCCAATCCATGGCGAAGCTCAAGCTCAAGCGCAAGCGTCGAAACATCTAAGAAAGCAACAAATCAATTTATCAACCCCAAGGAGCTCATGAGCCCTTGGGGTTTTTTCATCGACAAAAAAGACTGTAAAAAACCGCCATTCTATGATCAAAACCCCTCCGCATAGTTGCCCTTTGAATACTGTCTACTCGCCTATCAATCCATGAACGTTTCCCTTAACTGGCTCAAAGAGCATCTCGACCTCGATCATATGTCTATTCAGGACATGGATGACCTGCTTACCTTTGCTGGAGTTGAGGTAGAAGGTATTTCGCAAAAGGGGGTGCCGTCGGATAAAGTCGTTGTTGCCCAGATTAAGTCTGCTGAGAAACACCCCGATGCCGATAAGCTGAAAGTGTGCATGGTAGATGCTGGGGAGGCAGAGCTGCGTCAGATTGTTTGTGGCGCACAGAACTACTCAGTAGGCGATAAGGTTCCCTGTGCTCTTCCGGGCGCTGACCTCGGTGGTGGCTTTGTGATCAAGGACGGAAAGCTTCGTGGTGTCGAATCCAAGGGCATGCTCTGTGGACCTGATGAAATAGGGCTGGCCTCAGCAGATGATGGCTTGATGATTCTCTCGCAGGATCTTGAAATCGGAAAGCCACTGCAAGAGCTCTTTGAGACTGACACCATCATTGAAGTCGAAGTAACCCCGAACAGGCCGGATCTACTGTCACACACAGGAATGGCGCGTGAGCTAGCAGCTTTGGCTGGGATTGAGCGTAAGGCACTTGATCTTACTGAGCCGCAGACTGAGGTTAATGATTCTCTCATCAAGCTCTCTGCTCCTGATGCCTGTCCTCTCTATACCGCGGTCAAGATCTCGGGCGTGCAGGTCACAAATTCACCCGCTTGGCTACAAACAAAGCTTGAGGCGATCGGCCTTCGACCGATTAACAATGTGGTCGATATCACGAATTATGTGTTGCATGAGCTTGGTCATCCCTTGCACGCGTTTGATGCCGCCAAGGTAGATGGTGCGCTTGATATCCGCATGGCTGCCGATGGCGAAATTTTCAAGGCTCTTGATGAAGCCGACTATACCTTGAACAGCGAGGATATTGTGATCTCTGATGCATCGGGTAAGACTCTGGCTCTCGGTGGTATTATGGGTGGGCTAGACAGTGGTGTAGGTAATGCCACCACGGATGTCATTCTTGAGTCAGCGTATTTCATCCCATCAAAAATTCGGCGTAGCTCTCGTCGCCTAATTCTTAGCTCTGATTCTTCCTACCGTTTTGAGCGGGGAAGTGATGCGCAAGCGGTGCTCAAGGCATCTGCCTTTGCTGCTCGCCTGATTGTTGAGTTAGCTGGCGGTGAGATCCAAGGTGCTACTGCTTCTGCAGGGGAAGCTCCACAACTGACAGGGGAAGTTGAGCTCAATCCATCCAAGTTGGATCAGCTGATGGGAGGGTCGATCGCCTTAGACGCTGCCGAAGATATTCTCACACGCCTTGGTCTTGAAAAGCGCGAGGGTGGCATGTGGGATGTGCCCAGCTTCCGTTTAGATCTCCATCGCCATATTGATTTGGTGGAGGAGATTGCCCGTGTGCATGGTCTCAGCAATGTGCCATCTCGCTTTGCAGGTAGTTTTGCACAAGAGAGTGATGTTGATGCGTCTTATGATTATCAGATGTCACTTCGGAAAGAATTGTCTGCTATAGGCTTTTACGAAACGCAGACGATTAAGTTGATTGCTGAGAGCTCGACCGACCTCACGGTGGCTCAGATGGATACAGCTTTGCCATTGCGTCCTCTACAACAAGGGGATCTGATTCGAGTCGCTCTTCCTTTGAGTGAAGATCATGCAGTGATGCGCCCATCGCTCACACCTGGGCTTGTAGCGACCGCAGCACGTAATATTCGTCAGGGAGCTAAGTCATTACGCTTTTTTGAGATTGGACGCCAGTTTCGTAATGTCGGTGGGGGCAAGGCAAGTGACTTGGAGTCTGATTCCCTTGCTATTTTATTGGGTGGTGAGCGTCGCCCTGCGACTTGGTCTGTAAAAGCCGGGTGTCAGGGCCGCATTGATGCCTTTGATGTTAAAGCTACGATCGAGGCATTGTTACCTAATAAAGGTATCCAGTTTGCGCAGCGTGAGCGTGACGGTTTTATCATTGCAGCTGATGTTCAATGCGAGGGTAAACCTGTGGGCGTATTTGCCCAGCTCAGTCCTTCCAAGTGTAGAGACCTAGGGAGCGATACACCTATTTACCTTGTCGAGCTTGATCTCAAAAAGTGCCAGCAGCTAAGTAGTGGGATTAAGCAGGTTGATGAGCTTCCTCAGTTTCCTGGCTCCAGTCGTGATGCTGCGATGGAGGCACCGGTCGAATTGGCTAATGCTGAAATCGAAAAAGTTATTAAGAAGCACAACGAGCAACTTTTGGTATCCTCTGCGTGTTTTGATGTGTTTCAGGACCCATCGGGTGTGAAGCTTCCTGCCGACAAGAAATCAATAGCCTACAGCTTCCACTATCGTTCATCAGAGCGCACATTGAAGGCTAAAGAGGTAGATCAAGCTCATCAGAAGCTCTTGGATCAGCTGGCCAAGGTCCTGCCTGTCTCCTATCGCTAAATCAGTGGCTGTTGCTGATCGGTGGCGTATTTTAGGGCGAAATGATGTATGTTGCCGTAATATTCTATAAAACAGCCTTAAAGTGCTTTTTTATTTCATAAATAAACGGCTATAACGGCCTCATTATCAATAGTATTTAGCTTTTATTGATAAAAAATATAATAATGTGTTGCAATTAAATATAAATTAAGCCATATTATCGATGTGCGAGGGATAGAATCTTTGATCCCATCCTTTGCAAAGCCAACATAGCATTAAGGAACCTCTCCTCACCGGTCTAAGCTGTCTTCTTGACAACCAAAACCCCCAAAGGTTGTGAGTATCCCTAGATGCCCCCAAAACACTAAGGATACCAAGAGGACACAGTTGCAAGCTTTTCTCTAAAATCCCAGGAAACTCCCAAAAACCCCAAAAACCCCAAAAAACCACTAGATGACACCAAACTTGTTGTTTGTGTGAGGACAACTCACACAATAGCGAGAGTCTAAATGACAGCAAAGTAAACCCCCCATCTGTGATTGAGAAAGTCCTCGCGCGTTCGATTTAGGTCGAGCACGCTGGGGCTTTTTCTCGTTACAAAGGCAACACTTGTTGCTGGCTAGCTGGGCTTCTCCCAGATTTGAGCAGCTCAATAGCTGGACCTGAGGTGCTTTGAATTAGGCAGTCACAGAACCACGATCATCAGATAGTCCTGACTTCTCAAGGTAATAGTCGTAGCCACCTGCGTAGCGTGTGAGTTTGCCAGAATCGACGTGAAGAGTGGTTTCCGCAAGGTTACGAATGAAGTGAACGTCGTGGGAGATGAAGACCAGAGTTCCTTCGTAATGTTTGAGTGCTTGTAGCAGAGCCTCAATGGATATGATGTCTAGATGAGTGGTAGGCTCATCCATTAGCAATAGGTTAGGCGGATTGACCAAAAACTTAACGAGATTAAGTCGTGATTTTTCGCCACCTGAGAGAACACGTATTTTTTTGTGCACATCGGCACGTCTAAAGAGAAAAGATCCTAAAATAGAGCGAGCCTCGTCTTCGCGCATGTCTCCGCCGCTTGCCATGACTTCTTCAAGCACAGTATTCGACTCATCCATGCTTTCGGTACGGTGTTGAGAGTAATAACCAAGCTTGGTATTGAATCCCGCTTTGCGCTCGCCACTTTGAAATTCAAGTTGGCCAGCGAGTATTTTTAGCAAGGTGGATTTACCTGCACCATTAGGACCGACTAATACCATGCGATCACCTCTCTCAATAGTAAGATCGAGTCTATCGTAAATGACTTTTTCACCGTAAGCCATGTGGACTTTCTCAAGCTCAATGACTTTTTGATTTGATCGCTTGGGCTGAGGGAAGTTGAATTTGAAGACCTTGCGCGGAGCAATTGGCTTGGGCAGACGTTTCATTTTCTCGAGCTGCTTTACCCTGCTCTGTACTTGGGCCGCTTTGGAGGTAACCGAGCGAAAGCGATCGATAAACTCCTGAATACGCTCGATTTCTTTATTTTGATTACGATAAGCTTGGACTTTTTGCTGATAACGCTTGGTACGCTGATCCAAGTAGGCTGTGTAATTGCCTGTGTATGAGATAAGCTGCTCCTCATCAATTTCATAAACAGTTTCAATAAGCTCGTCCATGAAGTCGCGATCGTGAGAAATCATGAGCAAGGCACCAGGATAGTTCTTTAAATAGCGCTGCAACCAGATGAGTGCCATCAGGTCAAGGTGGTTCGTTGGCTCGTCAAGCATCAGGAGATCAGGCTCCATGACCAAGAGCTTAGCTAGGTGTGCACGCATGATCCAACCACCAGAAAATTCGCGGGCTGGTTTGTCAAAGGCATCGGCTTCAAAGCCAAGCCCTGCAAGAATTTTTTTTGCCTTGGGCTCAAGTTGGTAGCCATTGGCTGCGTCAAAGCTATCCTGTGCAGCATGATATTCAGGACTGTCGGTTGCACCTGATGCGTCGCCTTCGCGTAGTATGCGGATAGCTTTGGCAAGCTCTGGCGTGATACCGATGGCTATTTCCAGAATAGTTTCGTCACCAGGGTCTCCCGCTTCCTGCGCCAAGTAGCCCGTGATGGCATAATCATCAACTTCGACACTGCCGGAATCGGCATCCTCCTCTTTGAGGATCATTTTGAAGAGTGTCGACTTGCCTGCCCCATTGGGTCCAACTAAAGCGACGCGCTCGCCCCAGTTGATCGTCATGTCTGCGTCCTCAAAAAGCGTGCGCCCTCCGACGGTCTTGGTAAGTTTTCTAATGATCAGCACGACGGCTGATTACCTGAAAATAGGCATTTGTCACCTCAAAACCGACCAAAACAACTCAGGGAAGGCCTGTCTATGAGCCGATGATTTTGCTGTTTTCACTTCGAATGTGAGCGACCGAGTAGTGAGGATCATCAGGAAGGACCTCAATATCGACGAGGGTCCCAGCCTTCTCGAGCATCTGGCGGCAATCTGGGGAAAGGTGACGTACGTGTAGCGTCTTACCAGCATTGCGGTAACGCTCTCCTAGGGCGTTGATGGCCTCCAAACCGGATAAATCACATACCCGCGCCTCTTCAAAATCGATAACGATATTGGGGACATCTGACTTTGCTTGAAATTTGTCTGAGAATTCACGCACTGATCCAAAGTAAAGCATTCCCTCAACGCCATAGATGCGTTCTTCGGGAGTGTCTTTATGCATGGTAACAATAATGTGTTTTGAGCTTTCCCAAGCAAAGACTAAGGCAGAGAGAATAACACCCACAAATACAGCGAGAGCTAGATCATGCATGATGGCAGTCACTAGGGTGACAGTAAGGATGATGAGCATCTCGGATGGAGCAATTTTGCCGAAGCTCTTGAAGGTGGACCATTCGAAAGTGCCGATGACGACCATGAACATAACGCCCACTAGAGCCGCAATAGGGATTTGAATGATAACTGGTCCACCCACCATGATGAAAAAGGTGAGTGCCACGGCGGCAACGATTCCTGAGGTGCGACCACGACCACCGGATTTGATATTGATGAGGGATTGGCCTATCATCGCACATCCGCCCATGCCACCAAAAAGGCCGGATAGGAAGTTAGCGCCTCCCTGGGCGACACATTCGCGATTACCCTGACCGCGTGTCTCGGTAATTTCATCAATGAGCTGCAGTGTCATCAGAGATTCAATGATGCCGACCATGGCTACCACGAAAGCTGTTTTGAGAATAAACTGCCAGTGATCGCCCCAGGCGATATCGCTTGGCCATGCGGGTAGCGGGAAACTGCCGCTCAGTGAGCCATCCCCTCCGCCATCTTTGAGGACATTTTCAATGGTCCTAGTATCGGGCAGAAAATAGGCGATTAGGCCAACAACAATAATAGCAGCCAAGGTGGATGGCACCACTTTGGTGAGTTTTGGTAAAAAGTGGATGATCGCCATAGTAAGCACGATAAGCCCGATCATCAGTCCCAGTGAGGCTCCTTGAAGCCATTCGCCTCCTGATTTGAAGAAGCCGAACTGGCCCATGCAAATAACAATCGCCAAGCCGTTGACGAAGCCAATCATAACAGGGTGAGGGACGAGCCGTATAAAACGCCCGAGCTTGAGTACGCCAAAGAGAATCTGAATCACTCCCGCCACCATAATAACGGCAAAGAGAAACTGATAGCCAAGGTCGGGGGCGATCTCATTACCATATTCAACTGCCTTGCCTGCAACTACAGCAATGGCGCCTGTTGCCCCAGAAATCATACCTGGACGACCACCACAAGTTGCGGTGATAAAGCCCATGAACACCGCTGCCCAGAGGCCAACCAAGGGATCGACGCCAGCAATAAAGGAAAAGGCGATGGCTTCCGGCACCAGGGCAAGGGCTACGGTTAAACCTGACAACGAGTCATCCTTGAGGCTGCTATTTTTTTGGGTAAATAAGTGAAACATTGTTTATTGGTCCTTTGGTGGAAATCGTTCACTAAAGCTAATTACCTATAATAGCAACCCTCATTCATTGTTTTGTGAGTTAATGGACCTCTGTGTTGAGAAAATCATCGTAGCTTGCGTTCTATTGGTGCCCAAGCCTTCAACGAGATGTCATATTGGTCAAATAGGCACTTTGCTAAGGAATGCGATGTATCTGTTTGATAACCAGTAAATTAATGAAGTTTGCTACAAAAAAGCGTTACGTGTTGTCAATCATAAGCAGGATTCTAGTATAAATTTTTACTTCTTTAAAATAGGGGAAAAGTGCTTCTTAGGCGGGCGGGGAGTGCGCTGGTTTGAACTGTGAGCCAAGTTTTTTTAAAAACTGCTTCTGCTGCGAAATGACTTCTAACAGAACATCTTTTTTTTTGCCCCTATTGAAGTAGCAGTGGTCGATGGCTGGTCTGCTAGAATAGCTCTGTGAAAGTCCATTTTTCAAGGGTTGAAGGCTTCACAAGAAAAAAGAGGGATTTCGCTCAAAAAACAAAAACCACAACATGTTGTATTGTTAATAATTTGTGGATACTATATGAGCAAAATCTGATTGACCAAAACCCTCATTTATTGGCATCATAATCAGGCTGCGCGATCGTAAAGTGTAGCTGTGTGAGCCCACCATGATGATTCAAAACGGGCCAAATAAAGCGCAAAAAATCAGATCTAATACAGCTAGTTGTTGATTCCTAAAGACTTAACATCGCATACAAATCAAATTCAACTCATCAACGAAACCTTTTTCGAAACCTTTTTTTCACAACTCAACCCTTACTGAAATGGCAGACACAATAAGCATCAAACTTGGCGAGCGTACTTTTAACCTTGATCGTGAGAAAGCAGAGGAGGCTTACGCCGCAAAGAAAGTGATCAATGGTCGGAATTCGATGTTCTTCAATATCTTGCCTCTAAAATACACATGGGCATATGCGCTCTACAAAGAGATGAAAAATTCTCATTGGGAGCCAGGAGAGACATCTGTGCAGACCGACATTGCCCAGTGGGCTAATCTAGATGAACCAAGTCAAATGTTGTACAAAGTAGCTTTGGGTGCTTTCGCCAAGTCTCAAGAAATTGCACAATCAGGGGGGATTTACACCATTCGTGACCTTTTGACTGCTCCTGAGCTCAAGCTTGTATTCGGTCGTTTTGTTCATGAGGAAAACACTCGCAGTGACATTCTTGTCTACCTGCACGGTTCTCTTTCGATCAATCCAATGGAATGCTCGGCACTTGCCAACACTCCTGCAATGGCTGCCAAGCAGCAATTTATGACTGACAATCTCAGTCCAATTGATCGCGACACAGACACAACTATCTTAGAAAACAAACAGGGTATTGTGCGCAACATTTTCCTGATGAGTCAATGTATGGAGGGAACGCAATATTTCTCTCTGTGGGCTTCGATTTTCTCACTAGCGGCACAGAACAAGCTTCCCGGATCTGGCGAGATATTTAGCAAGTTACTGCAAGATGTTTCCTTCCGTATTAGTTTATTCGACAAGTTAATCAAAGAGCTGGCTGAAGAAAACCCAGAAGCATGGACAAGCTCATTCCAGCAAGAGCTTATTGATTACATGCTCAAGGCAGTAAAAATGGAACAAGATCTTATCACTACGCTTCCAGTGGCTGCAGCAGGTCTGGATCCTGAAGCACTCAGCAAATATATTGAGTATCTCGCCGACAATCGACTTGCAGCCTGTGGCCTGCAGCGCCAATTCCATCATGCCACCAGTCCATTCCCTTGGCTGGATGAACAGATTCACCTTACATCATCAGAGCCTTTGCATGCCAGTAGTGCATCGCTTGCGACCAGCTTCGAAGACGACGATCTCTAAAATGCTAACCAATGTGGCATTCATGATGCTACAGTAAGCTGAAATACTTCTGACCAGCTAGATTTAGAAAAAGACCTCAAAACAACGAACAACTTCCCTCCGCCAACAACTAACTAACATACAACGAACACCCTAAACGAATGAATGCTACACTTGATGATTTAACAATTCCGCTTGAAGAGGCAAAAGCTAAAAAAAACCTAGAGTCCAAACGTGTTATTGGAGGAGATAAGATCAGTGGCTTCGGCCTCTTGCCGCTCAAATACCCATGGGCATGGGACATCTATTCCGACATGCGTGCCAACCACTGGGAGCCAGAGGATATCCCAATGCAGAAGGACGTCGAACAGTGGCGCTCAGATGAAATTTCCGATGTGGAGCGTTGGATTATCAAAATGGGCATTGGCTATTTTTCTGCCGCGGAAGGCATTGTGGGCGACAATATGATTCACGTTATCCGAGATCAAGTGACCGCACCTGAGCTAGAGCTTGTTTTCCGACGTCATGCGCATGAAGAGAATATCCATGCCGATTCATTGGTATACATGGTCTCTTCATTAGGTCTCAACCCGCATGAATGCGAAGCTATTTTCGAAGGCGTTCAGACCGTGCAGGAAAAAACAAACTTTGTGGTATCGAATAGCCGCTCACTGAGACGCGACATGGATATGTCACTTGTCGAAAACAAGCAGGCGCTTGCCCGCAATATCTTCATCTTTGGTCAGTGCATGGAGGGAACCCAGTTCTATGGATTGTTTGGCATGATTCTCAGCCTCTATCGCCAGAACAAATTCCCAGGAATTGGCCAGATGTTCCGCTACACCTTGCGCGATGAATCCAATCATATCGAACTTTTACGCAATTTACTGATGGATCTCATCAACGAGAACCCTGAAATTTGGACGGATGAGTTTAAAAATGAGCTGCGTGATACGATGGCAGAAGCTCTCAAGCTTGAGAAAAACTTCATTCGTGATTGCCTGCCTGTTTCGTCCGTTGGCCTCAACTTAGCAGACTTCGAACAGTATATTGACTTTATTGCCGATCGCCGTCTTGAGACATGCGGTCTCGAGCCACTGAAAGGCAACATCGAAAACCCATTCCCTTGGCTTGCTGAAATGATGGACATCAAAAAAGAGCAAAACTTTTTTGAAGGTCGCGTCACCGAGTATCAAAAATCGACAGCACTCGGCAGTATCGACGACGACGAGCTCTAATCCATCGACTTTTTTCGTCTCGGGTCGGCATATCCGGCCTGAGACGAACACCCCCTTGATTTAACAATCATCTTTATAACTTATAACAAAAACACCATAGAATAACCTGCGCCCATGTATCGCTCCATCTCTCTAGAAGAAGATCTCGCTCTTAAAAAAGTCATCACAGACCGTGCTGCATCCACCGAAAATACTGATCGTTTTGATTGGCGTGCTGTCCTCGGTGAGCAAACTGCTGACCGTGTTCCTCAAATTCTCGTCACCCGGGGAAAAGAGGAAGAAGAATTATCACTCGCTAAAGTTGCAGACACGATCGGTGTTGCGCTTACCGACCTTTTGATTTCTCGCCAAGAGCAGGAGGAGAAGATCTTCAATGAGGAGAACCGCAACTTCGTATCGAATGTTGCCAACAGTGTGGCCAAGTCCCTTACGGAGCAAGTTCATGAAGGTGGTCAGCTCCGCCTGTCTCGTAATGATCTTTACTTGCTGATTGAGAAGGCACTGATTGAGAATGATGCGCACGATGTTGCCAAGTCATTGGTGTTTTCCCGCTCCTTGGAAAAAAATGGTGAGGTTATTGTTTCCGAAGAGCCACAGACAATGCCCGTGAGGCTGATTCGTCGAAATGGCAACGTTGTGCCATGGAGCCAGACAAAGATTGAGATTGCGGTCAGAAAAGCATTTTTATCCATCAAGGAGGACCCCGAGGCAGCTGTGAAAGTAGCGCACGGGGTTACGGAGAGCATCAGGAATGGTGATTCAGCATTTGCGCATATCGAAAACGTGCAAGACCTCGTCCAAGAGGAGCTCATGCGCCAAGGCTATTTCAAAGCCGCTGAAGCTTATATTCTCTATCGTGCTAAACGTGCTCAAATGCGTATCGACGAGGAGCCAGCGGAGGATCCCAACCAGGAGTCCATGGTGGTGGTTACCGAGCAGGATGGAGGAACTGAGTTCTGGGATGGCACTGAGCTTAAAAAGCGTATTTCGTTTGCTTCTATTGGTTTAAGTCTTTGCCTCAGCGAGCAGGAAATTGAGCAAGAGCTACGCCGTTCTATTGGAGCTGAAATTACACGTGAAGCTCTAAAGTCGACTGTGATTCTTAACGCCAAGTCTCTCATCGAGCGTGATGCAGATTTTGCCAAGTTTGCTGGCCGTATTCTACTTAGTTACATTTATGAGGAAGTGCTCGACTGGAATATTCTCAATGATGGAATTCGTGCCCTCAAGGTGGCACACCGCGAACACTTCAATAAATATCTTAAGCATGGCGTCAAAATTAAGCGCATTTCCCCAGATGTTGTTGCTCAATACGACATCGATAAGCTCGCAGATGCACTTGACCCAACAGCTGACCTTGATTTCGATTACCTAGGTATTCAAACACTCTACGATCGTTACCTCATTGTCGATAAGACTGGGGACAAACAACGTCGCCTTGAGACCCCTCAGTTCTTCTGGATGCGTGTGGCGATGGGCCTATTCCGTGCGGAGAAAGAGGATCGTGAGGACTGGGTGATTCGTCTTTACTCACTTTACAAGGGCCGTCGCTTCTGTTCGAGCACGCCGACTTTGTTTAACTCAGGCACGCTACACTCACAGCTATCATCATGCTATCTCTACAAGGTAGATGATTCCATCGAGTCAATCATGCAGCGTGGTATTGCAGATAACGCATATCTCAGTAAGTGGGCTGGCGGTCTGGGAGGTTCTTGGACAGCAGTTCGTGGCACGGGTGGTTACATCCAAGGCACTAATGGCGAGTCACAAGGCATCATCCCATTCCTCAAGTTGCACAATGACCAGCTAGTTGCTGTCAACCAAGGTGGCAAACGCCGCGGTTCTGGCTGTGCTTATCTTGAGTCCTGGCACAACGATATTGAAGACTTTCTTGAGCTTCGCAAGAACACAGGAGACGAGCGTCGCCGCTGTCATGACATGAATACGGCAAACTGGATTCCAGACCTATTTATGAAGCGTATGGAGGCTCGCCAAGAATGGTCTTTGTTCCGCACCAATGAGACACCGGATCTTCACGATTTATATGGTAAGGCATTTGAGCTTCGCTATGAAGAGTATGAGAAAATGGCTGAGGAGGGTAAAATTTGGACGCGTAAAGTTCCTGCGATCGAGCTTTGGAAGGGCATGCTGAAAATGATCTTCGAAACCGGCCACCCATGGATCACCTTTAAAGATCCTTGTAACCTCCGTAGCCCGCAAGATCATTGTGGAGTGATTCACTCCAGTAATCTTTGCACTGAGATCACACTCAATACCTCAGACGAAGAGACTGCTGTATGTAACCTTGGCTCGGTTGTGCTTGATACTCACATTACAGCTGATGGCTCGCTGGATCACGAGATGCTCAAAGAGACCATTACCGTTGCCATCCGTGCGCTCGATAATGTCATTGATATTAACTTCTACCCAACAGAAGCGGCCAAGACGGCAAACAGTCGTCACCGCCCGATCGGTATGGGTGTGATGGGGCTACAAAACGCACTCTATAAGAAAGGCATCGCATTTGCATCGGATGCAGCGGTTGACTTCAATGACGAGTTCATGGAGGCCATCGCTTACTATGCTTACAATGCATCATCTGACCTTGCTGCTGAGTCTGGAACCTATTCCAGCTACAAGGGATCAAAGTGGGATCGTGGTATTCTGCCACAAGACACTGTTGATCTCCTCGAAGATGAACGTGGTGTTGACGTTGATGTGCCTCGCGGAGCTAAAATGGATTGGACTCACCTGCGTGAGAAGATCGCCAAACACGGCATGCGCAACTCCAACGTGCTTGCTATTGCACCCACGGCGACGATTTCCAATATCATGGGCACAACTCCATGTATTGAGCCGAATTACAAGAACCTGTATGTGAAGTCGAACCTCTCTGGTGACTTTATTGTGCTCAACCGTGAGCTCGTAAATGACCTGAAGAAAGAGGGCCTCTGGAATCAAGACATGCTCGACCAGCTAAAATACTTTGATGGTGAACTCAGCGACATTGAAGACATCCCAGAAAGCCTGAAGGAGAAGCATCAAACCGTCTTCAGCGTAGGCTACAAGGCGATCATTGATGCCGCTGCACGCAGACAAAAATGGATTGACCAGTCACAAAGTGTGAATCTGTTCTTGGCCGAGCCAGACATGAAAACCCTTTCTCATATGTATCGTCATGCATGGCATACGGGACTTAAGACCACTTATTACCTCCGCACCCTGCAGGCATCCAACATCGAGAAATCAACGATTTCCGTGAAGAAGGAGGTCCGCGGTGTAGCCGGGGAAGTAGCCGAGCAGAAGAAGGAATACACAGCGGCTGAAAAGCAGGCATGTAGTATCGATGCCATGATCAACGGTGGCGAGTGTGAAGCTTGCCAATAACAATTGTCATTTGTTCATAGTAAAAGCCCTCCAGTGCGAATGTGTGCTGGAGGGTTTTTTCACTTCAGCTTACAGAAAAAAGTATTCTCGTTAATAAGCTGAGACTGACCGTAGCGACGCTATGCTCAGATTGCACAGGGAGATTATGTTAGCGAATGACTCCGCGATTACTACTGCGGATGAATTCAATGAGTCGGGTGACGTTGACATCCTCTGCCAAATCGGAATCGGCTAACTCTTCCGTAAGCTGGGCGAGATTTACTTTCTTGCTGAGGAAGAGCTTCTTATAGGCTCGTTTCAATGCGCGGCGAGTGATCTCGTCAAAACCTCTTCGTTGCAAGCCCACTAAATTGAGGCCTCTGACAGCGGCAGGGCTTCCATCGACAATCGTAAATGGTGGTACATCCTGGACAATTTTGGTACAACCGCCTACCAAGGAGTGTTCGCCAATTCGACAAAACTGATGAGCTCCAGATAGCCCAGAGATAATCGCGTGGTCTCCAACTTGGCAATGCCCGCCAAGGGTGCCGTTGTTGGATAAAATACAGTGGTTGCCTACCTGGCAATCGTGAGCGACGTGTGAGTAGGAGAGGAACAGGTTGTGATCACCAATACGTGTGGGCACTTCTTCAGTCGTGCCACGATGTATGGTGGTATTCTCACGGAAGGTGTTGTTGTCACCAATGATTAATGCGGTAGGCTCTCCGACATACTTGAGATCTTGAGTGATTTGACCAATAGCCGAGAAGGGGAAAAAGGTATTGTTCTCACCAATGGTGGTATGTCCCTCAATAACGACATGTGATTTTAGCACACTGCCTGCTCCGATGTTTACATTGGCACCGATTACCGAATAAGGGCCAACACTGACTCCCTCAGCAAGCTCGGCTGATGAGTCAATGACCGCTGTAGGGTGAATCAGGGAATCTGACATCGGGGCGTAATCTTCTGAGCGTAAGCTTAGTTATCGAGTAAGGCGAATTTCAGTTCGCCAGAGGATGCTACCTCGCCATTTACGATACAACGACATACGGCAGAACCGATGTTACGACGAACTTTAAGGATCTCAGCCTCAATAAATAAGGTGTCTCCTGGTAGTACTGGGCGACGCCACTTGACCTTGTCGACACTCATGAAGTAGCCGATTTTACCTTGATTCTCTGGTTTGCGCAGTAGCAGAATAGAAGCAACCTGTGCCATTGCTTCGACTTGAAGCACGCCTGGCATAACAGGGTGGCCCGGGAAATGTCCTTGGAAGAACGGCTCGTTGATGGTCACGTTCTTGACTCCGGTGCACTTACTGTCTCCCTCGAAGTCGACCACTCGATCTAGCATCAGGAATGGATAACGATGAGGCAGAATTTGCATAACCTCGTTGATGTCGAGCACACCTTCACCCTCAGGGATTTTCAGAGGTGGCACCATGGTGCGCATACGGAGATACTCCTCTTTCAGAGTCGCGGCCATTTGAGTATTAGGACCGTGTCCCGGTCTTACGCAGATTACGTGTCCCATGATGCGCTTGCCGCTGAGCATAAGATCTCCTACGACATCGAGGGCTTTGTGCCGGGCAAATTCATTGTCAAAGCGCATCGGCTCTTTGCTCATCACCTCGTCCCCACGCACGACGACTGCGTTTTCTAGACTGCCACCTTTGATGAGACCTTTGTCGAGCAGTGGCTTTACGTCTTCGTAGTAAACAAAGGTGCGTGCAGGTGCTATTTCTGATTCGTAGAGCTCAGGGGTGACCTCGCTGGAGAAATACTGTGTAAAGCGACCCTCTGGCCCGATATTCGTACAGGATACTCTAAATTTTTTGTCAGGAACGATGGTGATTAATGATCCACCTTTGGTCTCCATATGAATTGGTTCGCGAATTTCATATACCTTGCGATGTTTGTCCTGAGCTTCGATACCTGCTTGTTTGATGAGCTCGACATAGGGCTTGGATGAGCCATCACCAATGGGAGGCTCGTTGGCATCCATTTCGATGATGGCATTATCCACACCCATACCGCAAAGGGCCGATAGAATGTGCTCAACAGTGTGAACTTTGACCGATCCCTCTGCAAGAGTGGTTGCGCGCTCGACGGTTTGCACCTTGGCGACATCAGCATCGATGAAGGGCTGGTCATCGAGGTCGATACGACGAAATTTAAAACCGTGTCCTGCCGGAGCAGGCTTTAAGGTCAGGCTTACTTTTTCTCCCGTGTGGAGAGAGGTGCCCTCTAGCGTAGCACTCGAGGCGACTGTGTGTTCCATCTCAGCAGACATTCATTGGAGATAGGATATAAAAAGCACGTTGACAAGCATTTGCGCTGTTATATGGCCGTGAGTTTTGTGCTGAAATAGTGGCTATGTTGATGCGGTTGTATCAATATTCACTGGTATCAGCATGATTTTATCATAAAAGATTGTGTATGCATGATATTAGCTTTCTTGACGCTTCCACTGTTGGAGATGTTGACCTAAGTCCGCTCGCCCTTCATGGTGAGCTTAAGGTCTATCCAACGACATCTCCTGAGCAGCTAGAGAATAGGTTGCAGCAGACGAGTATCGCGATAACCAACAAAGTGGTTATTGATGCCGAGGCTCTGCAAAAAGCACCGGATCTGAGGCTTATCTGCATCGCTGCGACAGGAACTAACTGTGTCGATTTAGCTGCAGCAAAGGACGCAGGAGTAGTAGTATGCAATGTGGCGGGCTATTCTACCGCGAGTGTGACTCAACACACCTTTGGGCTGTTGGTTAATCTCGCCACCGGCATGCATCGTTACGCTGGTGAATCAGCTCAATGGGCGCAGTCTCCGATTTTTACCCGCTTGGATCATCCGATAGTCGATTTGGCAGGCAAGACTTTGGGCATTATCGGTCTGGGAACAATTGGAAAGTCAGTGGCAAGAGCTGCACAGGGATTTGGCATGAAAGTGATTGCTCTGGCCCGAGATGGAGCACAGCAAGGTGAAATTGAGCGTTTACAAGAAGATGTCTTTTTTGCTCAAGCTGATGTCGTTACACTTCACTGCCCGCTGACCCCACACACGGAGAAAATAATCAATAGCGAGACACTTGATATGATGAAGACGAGCGCCTTCTTGATCAATACCGGTCGTGGTCAGTTGGTTGATGAGGATGACCTAGCTTTGGCCTTAAAAAAAGGTAGCATTGCAGGAGCTGGTTTAGATGTTCTCACGGTAGAGCCACCGCAAGCCGATCATGTGCTACTCGACCGAACTCTGACAAACCTTGTGGTCACGCCACACACCGCATGGGCTTCAATTGAATCACGCCGCAAGCTCCTTGATGGCGTGGCTGGCAATATCGAAGCATTCAAGGCAGGGGCACCAGAAAATGTGGTGAGCGCATAGAGGAGCGCGAGTCTAGACGGTCATCAGCTCGGTTTCCTTCGCAGCGAGATGTTCGTCGATCTCCTTGATGAACTTGTTCGTGAGTTCTTGAATATCTTGTTCAAAGTCGTGCATACCATCTTCAGTGAGTGCGTTTTCCGCTTTCATTTTCTTTGCGGCATCCATTCCGTCCTTGCGGCATGAGCGGACACGAACACGAGCCTCCTCAGCTTGTGTTTTGACCATTTTGACCATGTCGCGACGACGTTCCTCAGACAGCTCAGGGACGGGGATGCGGAGGTGCTTACCCTCGTTGGCTGGGTTGAGACCAGTATTACTCTCCAAAATGGCTTTTTCAATATCACCCGTAGTTGATGGATCAAACGGCTGAACCATGATCATGCGTGGTTCTGGCACGGTGATAACAGCAAGTGCTTTGACTTTCATGTTACTACCATAGCTGGGCACACTGACATCGATGTTCTCGACTAATGCGGGGCTAGCTTTCCCTGTGCGGATTGCCGCGAATTCGTGAACAGCATATTCGACTGCCTTTTGCATGCTGTCTTGAGTATTATTGAGTGCTTCGGTTGGTTCCATAATGAGAGTAGTATGTGTTAAATGGTGATTAGCCTTTGTAGACGATGGTGCCAATATCTTCGCCGGACAAGGCCTTGGTGATATTACCGTTGCCGCCGATATCGAATACAATGATGGGAATGTCGTTATCCATACAAAGAGTGAAAGCTGTGGAGTCCATGACTTTCAAGTTCTGGCTGAGACAGTCTTGGAAGGTGACGGTTTCATAGCGCTGGGCATCTGGATTTTTCTTGGGGTCAGAGCAGTAAACTCCATCCACCATGGTCGCCTTCATGATGGCATCAGCTCCGGTTTCACTGGCTCGCAGTGCAGATGTGGTGTCTGTCGAGAAAAAGGGGCTACCCGTGCCGGCGGCAAAAATAACTACATTACCTTCGCTAAGTAATCTGTTGGCTTTGCGGCGAATAAATGGCTCAGCCACGTTTTTCATTTCGATAGCAGACTGCACAACACATTGAACCCCTTCAGCTTCGAGGGCGCTCTGAAGAGCCAGCGCGTTCATTACAGTGGCCATCATGCCAACGTAGTCTGCCGTAGCTCTATCCATACCGCGGGCACTTGCACTGGCCCCACGCCAGAAATTGCCACCACCACAGACCACTCCAATTTCGATGCCGCTGGAGGCAGTTTTACTGATTTCCTTAGCAACACGTTCGACAATCTCTGGCGAGATATTGTCTTGGCTTCCGGGCTCTCTCAGGGCTTCGCCGCTGAGTTTTAAAATCACACGCTTGAAGGAACGGGCATTGTTGGAACTACTCATAGTGCTGAAAGCAAACATCATGAATACGCCGTGCTGAGTCAAGGAGGGAGTGGTGGAAAGATTGTGTTCAGTTGGGCATCCTGTATTTTTTTTGATTCTTATCGGTGACACTCTGTGTTTTTTTGTGTAGGGAAAGTAAATGCATAAAGACGAAGAACGTGTGATCGAACTTGAGTTTCTAAGAGCCACAGAGAATGCGGCCCTGCACAGTTCCCATTGGATGGGGCGCGGAGATAAGGAAGCTGCAGATTACGCTGCATGCGATGCGATTCGCGGAATGTTCGATCTCATGGACATTAAAGGAGAGATCGTCATAGGCGAGGGGATCAAGGACGAGGCGCCAGGTTTGTTTATAGGTGAGAAGGTAGGTACTTGGGCTGAAGGAAGTCCTCGTTTTGACGTAGCGCTTGATCCAGTTGATGGTACGACAAACGTATCCAAAGGAATGCCTAACTCAATCAGCTGCATTGCTGCTGCTATTCCTGAAGATGGCGAGGATTGCGCACTGCAAGAGATACCCGCCTTTTATATGAATAAGCTAGCCTATCCGGAGGTGGTTAGGCAGGCATGGATCAAAGATCCTTCGTTACCTATCAGTGTTGAGGCCCCTATCTCTGAGGTCATCAAAGTTTCAGCAAAGTTACTTGGTAAGAACGTTCGCGACGTAACGGTAATGGTTTTGGATCGCCCGCGTAATGAGTATATTATCGAGCAAGTGAGAAGCCTTGGCAGTAAATTGCGCATGATTGCTGATGGTGATATCACTGCAGCCATGGCGCCATCGTTATCGAGCACCGACGTGGATCTTTATGCTGGTATTGGAGGAGCACCAGAAGCAGTGCTTTCAGCAGCTGGCCAGAGGTGCTTAGGCGGAGGTCAGCAGGCTAAAATATGGCCTGCGGATGAAGCTGAGAAACAACAGCTCATCAAAGATGGTTGGGGTGATCAGTTGGATCGTGTTTTCAGGTCCAAGGATTTGGCGTCTGGCAATAACATCATCTTCTGCGCTACGGGCATTAGTCCAAGCCCATTGTTACAAGGCGTACACATTGAGGGCAAGACCGCGGTGACTCATTCAGTATTGATGCGCATCAAGAGCAAGACGGTTCGGTTTGTCGAAGCACATCACGACTTGAGTACCAAGACTATTCGTCTGCGCTCAACCAAAGAAGAGACTAAGATGTGAAGGCCTGTTTATCAGGTCAGTCCGTCTTTACGCGCCTGTTTCCAGTAGGCATACTCAGAGCGATTGAAGTCGATATACTCCGGAGATAGATCACTCGAGTAAACTTCGTACTCGGCTTTACCAAGGTGCAGGTTGATGGTAATCGTAAACGCATCTTTTGCCACAATTTTGCGAAGGGTGTGCATTGAGGTTTTGGCCTGTAAGCCACCTAGACAGGCGGCTTTGCCATTGATGTGAATATCTATGAGCTCTTCCCTTACCATAGCCTGAGCGTAACCCACGGCATGAATAATACGGCCCCAGTTAGGATCATTGCCATTCCATGAGCTCTTAACGAGTGCGGAATTTGCCACAGCCTCGGCTACTTTTCGCGCGTCCAAGTAAGTCCGCGCGCCTTTGACTTCGACGGTGACAAATTTGGTGACACGCTCGCCATCGCGGACTAGGGCTTTAGCCATTTCAAGCATGACGTATTGGAGGGCTTCACGAAACAGGCGACATTCTTTGCTGTTACGCTTGATGGATGGCATGCCGCTCTGCCCATTGGCTAAGCCAATGACAGTATCATTGGTGCTCATGTCACCATCGATGGTGATGCGATTGAACGAGGCATCGGCGGCCTCGAGCAGTGACTTTTGGAAACATGCGGCACTTATCTTAGCATCAGTCGTTATAAAGCAGAGCATGGTAGCCATGCTTGGGCAAATCATGCCCGCTCCCTTGGCGCAGGCACCAATGCGGACACGATGATCTCCGATTTCGAGCGAAACTGCGATTTCCTTTTTGCAGGTGTCACTGGTCATAATAGCACGAGCGACGTCTTCTCCTTTGTTAATATCTAGGCTAGTAACAAGATCATCTATTTTTGGCTCAATACGCATCATCGGCATGGGTAGCCCAATCACCCCAGTTGAGCAGATGGCGACTTGACGCTGTCTAAGTCCAAGACCCTTGGCGACAAGCTTGCATGTCTTGCGAGCATCACTGATACCTTCTACACCTGTGCACGCATTGGCATTACCGCTATTGGCGACAATAGCCTGCACCTTGTCCGCTTTTAAATACGCTTGGGATACCTTGACGGGTGCCGCCTTGACTTGATTGGTGGTGAAAGCACCTGCTGCAGTGCATGGGTGCTTTGAGTAGATTAGTGCTAGATCGAGTCTGGGGTCGTCTGGATTTTTAATGCCAGCACTAACAGCAGACGCCTGAAACCCTCGAGGGGCGCAGACTCCCTTTTTGATTCTCTTGATGTTAGCAGCCATGACGAACCTCTAGCCTGACGCTAATTCAAAAATTTTGCAACCCGTCAGTTTCAGGAAATGCACAGATCAGATTGAAGTTTTGGATTGCTTGACCTGCAGCACCCTTGCCGAGATTATCTTCAGCACTGAGCAGCAATACACGTCCAGTACGCGAATCGTAGTCCCAGCCAATATCAATAAAGTTAGTGCCAGTGACATTCTTTGTGTCGGCACAGCCTCCTTTACCTAGAAGCCGGACAAAAAACTCATCACCATATGCCTGCTCGAGTGCCTGCTGCACCTGCTGGGGATCAGCATTGAGCGTGGCACTGGTAGTGGTGCAAATACCATTGTGAACAGGTATCAGGTGTGGAGTGAAAGAAATCACAACGGGTTGTTGAGCCGCCTTGCTGAGCTCTTGCTCAATTTCGGAGAGGTGACGGTGCTTAGGTACGGAGTATGCACGCGCGCTCTCATTGGCCTCGCAGAATATCAGTGGCAGGCTCGCATTACGTCCAGCGCCGCTGACTCCTGACATGGAGCAGGTGACAATACTGGCAGGATCGATTAGCTTCTCTTTGAGTAAAGGGATGAGTGGAAGGCTAATGCTGGTTGGGTAGCAGCCAGGTGATGCAATCAGGCGCGCACCTACGATGGCCTCACGGTGCACTTCTGGAAGCCCGTAGACTGCTTCAGAAAGAAGCTCAGGTGCTGGATGATCTGCATCGTAAAATTCCTTGTAGACCTCTTTGTCATCGATTCGAAAATCTGCACTCAGATCTACAATTTTCAGGCCTTTCTCAAGCAGGCTTGATGCGTATCCAGCAGCGACTCCATGCGGGAGCGCCAGGAAAGCAATTTCTGCACCACTGGCGGCAACGGCTTCTGGATCAGGATCGATAAATGTCAGCTTCGCTGCGGTAGCACCGCTGAATCGAGGAAAGAGATCTTCGATGCTCTTGCCTGCATTTTGGCGAGAGGTGACGCACACGATTTCGGCATGTGGATGAGTCAGAAGTAAGCGGAGGAGTTCCAATCCCGTGTAACCGCTGGCTCCGATAACGGCTATTTTGGCACGATTCATGAGGAGTTGGCAATGCCATGAAAATACGTGCTTGCCAACTCCTAAGTGATGGGGTTAATTGCGCCCCCTTGCCTTTAGCTATTGAATCTGAGGGCAAAACAACATCGGGACTTGGCGCAGTTTGGTAGCGCGCTTCGCTGGGGGTGAAGAGGTCGCAGGTTCGAATCCTGTAGTCCCGACCATTTAAAAAAAACGGAATCACCTTTGGGTGGTTCCGTTTTTTTGTCTCGGGACGACAGGATGAGAACGAAGTTCGAGCGCACTACGCAACAACGTGAAGTGCCCTGTGTCACGGCATTTGATAACCAGACCTTCCGAGGAAGCAACTTACTGAAGAAC